>NZ_JBHTGY010000019.1:0-9762 GCF_042676305.1 Paenibacillus sp. GCM10027630
GGTGTCCCGCGAGATTGGCAGGCACAACGTGGAGGAGGAGCGGCGCGCGCTGGCCCTTAAGTTGAAGGAGAATCCGGACGAGATGAGCATCCACATTGCCTACGTAGACGGCGAGCCCGTCGCCTGTGGGCGGGTCTACTTCCGGCCCGGAGGGCCCTACGCCGAACTAGCTGGGGGTCGCACCAAGACCACACACCGGAGACGGGGACTGTTCACCGCGCTGGTCGCCTCGCGGTTGCAGGAAGCCCGTGATCGCGGCCGGACGCACGCCTTCGTCGACGCGCTGCCGACCTCCGCGCCGATCCTGCGCAAGCAGGGCTTCCAGTTCGTGACTCGGACGCAGCCGTTCGTGTTGGAGCAACCGCGGTGAGCGCCGACGCTGATTGGGCAGAATAGAGCAAGATGAAGATAACAAATACATCTTTTTTAGATGGATATAAGATGTGAATGGAGTACCTTTTGAGCTAACGAGAAACGTTAGTTGAATTAAGACATGAAAAAGCAACCGATTTATTTTAGTCGGTTGCCTTTGGGGACTAAGAACATAATTGTCGTGGTTACATCGAATTAGAATTGTCTTTTACTGAAAAATTGACAACTTGCCTTAACGTGCCGTCCGCAGTTTCGCCGTATTTGAATTTATGCAGCTCCACCTTGATAAAATCGACACCTTCAAGGATAAGATCCGAGAGTGCAGGGAGGTCGATATGCTGCGGACGCTCTTCACGAATATAATAGAACAAGTCTTCCATCGCATGAGAAACGGAAGCAACGTTTATCAGCATCATGACGGATGACGATCCTTTAATCGTATGCATGGCCCGGAATATTTCGTTGATCCACTCGATTGTATATGTATTTGACTTCTCGATGATCAGAATGGAAATTTCTAACTGATCAATAAGCTGCGATGTTTCGAAAATAAACATCTCCGCCAATGCTTCATAATTTCGACATATTTCAACAATTTTCCGAGTTAAGTGACATTTATTGTATGTTATTGTCATTGATCCGGAAAAAAAGAAAAAGAACAGGGGAAGCCCACCCCTGTTCTCGAAGGTATACATCGATTAATTTATAAATCCTGTGTATTGCAGCAAACGCTTCAACATGACCGCCGCTTGCGCACGGCTTGAATTTTCGTTTGGCGCAAAGGTCTGATCTGTCATCCCATTGATGATTTTGGCGTTTACGGATTGCGATACAGCATCTTTAGCCCAAGTTCCGATCATTTGGCTATCCGCAAAGGTAAAAAGTCCTTTGACATCCCCTTCAGGATGTTTGCCTGCGAGGCTCAGTGACCGGGAAATCATCACAGCCATTTGCTCGCGGGTGATGTAAGAAGCCGGTTTAAAGACGCCCCCTTCAAAACCGTCGATCAATCCGGCTTTGGCTGCCGCATTTACTGAACCGGCGAACCAGTCGGTCGATTTGACATCCGAGAATTTGGATTCGCTATCCTCCGATAGCCCCATTGCGCGGACCAATAATGCGGCAAATTCGGCACGGGTAATCTGATTGTTCGGTGCGAAGCCGGTATCCGTGATGCCTTGAATCAACAATTTCGAGGCTAGCAGTTCCACATCATCTTTTGCCCAGTGTCCGTCAAGGTCGGTGAATGTTTTATTGGAATCCACCACCATGTAGATACTGTTGCCCGGACGTTGAATCGTAACCTGCGTATTCGTTCCGCTTCCGGAGAAGACGGCCGGTACGAAGCGCATTTCGCCGGTTACCGGATTATACATGACAGCAGTTGCTTTGCTGACATCGACGGACTTACCGATGACGATGCTTCTTGACACATAGATCGTCCCGAACTCATTGACACTTATCGTCTTATTGCCCGCTTCCGCAGTAATGTTAAATGCCAGGGCTCCGGTAAGCGGGGTCAAGCCCGCTTGCTTCGCTTTATTCTCAATGGCCGTTGCGGTCGTACCGGTAACTTTCTCAATCTGCACATTGATCTTGATGTCTTTAACCGCAGCTCCGAGCGAGTTGGCGATTGCGTCCAAGTTCAGCGCTTTGATCGGCAAGTCGTAAGTGACAGTATCAAAATGCACCGAGAGAACCGCTGTCGGCAATTTAGACTGCGCGTCGGCAAGTAAAGAGGCGGTCAACTGAACTTGCGCAGAGCTTTCCGTGCCCGAAGCTTCTACTTTGATCTTCGGAGTATCGGAGGCCAAATTCGACGCATCAATCGCTTTTTGCCATTCTGACGGATTGACGGTTGTTACCTTCTGTTCGTTTTTGCCCGAGTCGGTCGGTGTGCCTCCCGAAGATCTGCTGCTGCTTCTGTGAGGAGGAATCACTGCGACAACTACGGAAGAATTCGCGCTTTCAACGCCTGCGTTTACCGCAGATACAACATAATAGTAAGTAGTGACGTTCGCCACGCTATTATCCGTGAAGCTGGAACCGTTCACGTTCGTTGCTACAATCGTGAACGGACCGCTTTCTGTCAAGCTGCGCTTCACGTTGTACGTGTAGGTCGCTCCGGTCACCGTATTCCACGACAAGCTGACCTGCGCGTTGCCCGCTAGCGCGGTTAAGCCCGTCGGGGCCGGCGGCACGACCGGAGCTTCCGGTTTCGCGCTCACCGTGGCGGAGTTCGCGCTCTCCTGCCCTTGGTTCAGAGCGGTAACGACATAGTAGTAGGTCGTTCCGTTCGCGACCGACTTATCGGTGTAGGTCGAGAACGGAACGCTGGACGCGATGGTAGTGAATGGCCCGGTTGCCGACAAGCTGCGCTTCACGTTGTACGTGTAGGTCGCTCCGGTCACCGTATTCCACGACAAGCTGACCTGCGCGTTGCCCGCTAGCGCGGTTAAGCCCGTCGGGGCCGGCGGCACGACCGGAGCTTCCGGTTTCGCACTCGCTGTGGCCGAGTTCGCGCTCTCCTGTCCTTGGTTCAGAGCGGTAACGACATAGTAGTAGGTCGTTCCGTTCGCGACCGACTTATCGGTGTAGGTCGCCTGTGTCACGCTGGACGCGATGGTGCTGAATGGCCCGGTTGCCGACAAGCTGCGCTTCACGTTGTACGTGTAGGTCGCTCCGGTCACCGTATTCCACGACAAGCTGACCTGCGCATTGCCCGCTTGCGCGCTTAAGCCCGTCGGAGCCGGTATCGCTTCAGGCTGTATCGATTTATTAAGCTTAACNTATCGCTTCAGGCTGTATCGATTTATTAAGCTTAACAAGATAAAACACGTCTTTCCCGCCCGTGCGACTTATCCGCACGACTGCGGTATTTTCGGCGTCGGTCGCTTGAATAATGTCGATCACTGCGCCTGCAGCTATCGAAGCCGGGCTGAGCGTCGCCGCTACTGCCGGGATTGGATAATTCGCCGCCACATCCACCGTGTAGTTCTTGGTGCTGGGATCGAACCCTGTAACCGGCACGCCACCGACCGTCAGCGTATCCAGCACCATCAAATCTGCGAGATCGTCATGCAACTCGCCAATGACGGCGAAGTCTACAAACTGCATCGGGCCCGGTGAAGATCCGGCTACTGACCCAGGCGCCCCGGTGACCGGCGAGAAGAAGTTTAGCTCGTTTACGACCATCACATACCGCGCGGTAACCGGCTGGCCGCCGTTGTTGGCGAGGACGTCGGTTGCCCTGCGCCCAAGCGTGTAGTTGGTTCCGAGAGTCCCGCCTTTTAACGCCGCTTGGGTTAATGGATTCCAGTTTGATGTGGTGGATGTACCTTGGCTATTGACGCTAGTAGGCTGGCGCCCGCTGCCTTTAAAATAATTCCATGGACCGCCGTACCCCATCAAATTCTCCACGCCAAAAGGATTCTTCGTCGGCCAGTTGTTAGCCTCATAATACTGGCGATTCGGCTCCGGTTGCCCGGCCGCGAGCGCCGGGTCTAGCGGGTTATAGAAATTGTTGTAGGATTCTATAAGCGACTCATAGGCCGCCACGTCGTTCGTCCACCAGGCGGAGCTGTTCCTTGAGCGCCCGGGAGAGCCCATCGTGCCAAATTCTATTTCTATGCGTGAAACATCAATCTGCCGGCCCAAATCCAAGGCAACCCAATAGCGCCAAGGGGTTCTCCCTGCGTTCAGCTCAAACGACGAGCCGCTTTGGAAGAACGCGTACCCTTCCGAAGTTGTCATGGCGGTGCGGTCTTCCTCAAGAACGTTCTCCTTCCGGGACTCATCGTTATGCGAAACAATTTTGATATTCGCGCCCATAACAGCCTTACCCCAGTCATGCACCGTGGAGTTGTTGATTTCAAAGTACGGCTTGTAATAATTGGGGTAATAATTGTCAGGGGCGGCGGGTATTGAGATACCGTCCGGGGGCTGCAACTCCCCTAAAATCCTGTAGGTGCCCGGGACGGTCGGTCTGTAGCCGGATGTATCCCACTTGACCGGTACTTTAACTGTAAGGCCGTTGGATAAGGTGACGTCCAGTTTGGTCTTCATCGTTAGATCTGTAATTTTGGTGCCCAAAGGCACTTTCATCTGGTTTTGATGCTCCCAGCCCATGATGCGCAGGTTGCTGTCCCTGTCGGTCGGCTTATAACCGTTCGGGAACACGTATGTATCACGGTCGCGCTTGATGATCGAGATGTCCGCCATATAAATCGTCGATGGCTGCCACTCTTCGCGGCCAACGCCGGTGGCGGGGAAGGCGCCGTAAATGCCCCACTTGGAACGTCCGAAATTGACGTTGCGCCCCTGATCGTCCTTCAGGGTATTGTAGTTTCCTTCCCTGTATACAGGTCCGGGGGCAGGGGCTGGAAGGGGTGTAGGAAGCTGCAGCTCTATGTTGCGTCTTAACAGATCGGCTTCATTAAGCGTTCCCTCGCCGAGCAGCGCGCCTGTATCCGTATCTGTTACCCTTACGTAGAGATGCCCGAAATCCGCGGTTTCGGTTGTCAACTCGATATCGATCCAGCGGTCGACGAATTTGTCACTGGTAAGAGTAAGGAGGGTGCCAGTGTCTGTCCCCCCGGCGGATTGCATGCCGCTCGGCGTCGAATTGTTGCGAGTGTGTCCAAATGTCAGGGTGCCGTTTGCTCTAAGCCCAATATCTACAGTCGGTGATCCGTTCGCGTTGCCCTTGGCCTCCTTGATCTGATAGATAAAACCGTAGTTGTTGGGAGACCAGGTTCCTATGCCGTTGCCACCGACCGATTTCTGCCGCTTCACTGTTTCCGAGGGAACCAGCAGCCGCCAGAAATGGGTTGTTATCGTTCCCGGACCGTCGTTGGCGACGACGTTTTCCGGTTTGTAGTTGGTTTTCATCTCCAGCCGCTGGGTCGTGCTGCTGGCCGCGCCGCGGTCGCCGTCCTCATGCCCGGGCGCGTTGACGGGCGCGTCAAACTTGTGGATACGGATAATATCCGACTGGAGTTTGTCAAACCCGGAGATTTTGCCGTTCGTGGTCATCGTGCCGTCGTATTTTACGTCCACCCCATAGGCGTCAATCCTGCCGTCAGAATTGTCCTTGGCGATCGTCTGCACGTACATGTTATCGCCGTACCACTGGAGCGGAATCTCTCTGCCATCCTTGGGCAGACCGTTCGAAAAGCCGGCGGGCTTGAATTTATTGATGTCGTTCGCCGTATGGACGTAGATATCCGGCCCCCAGAATGAGTCGTACCAGTTCTTCCCGCTGTATGAGGACGGCCTCATCGGCCCCTCAATGGAGTTTAAGCCGGTGTCCCCATAGCCGATATAAGTGGAGCCCCAAGTGTCCATGCCGTGCTCGTTCGCGCGGATGTTCATCGGTGCGACCAACTCGCCCGGCTTATTTACGGCCTCGGTTCCCCCGCCTTGTAAACTTCGGGTTATTTTAAAATCTGATATTGCCTGTATGGTTACGGTGATTGTGTATCTTCTTGTGTTTTGACCATTTGTAACGTCTAGGAAATATGTTCCGCCGGTCCAGCCCGGCACTACTCTATTCCCTTGCGAATCCTTTAGCCCCAGCTCGTAATCGCCATTGTTAATGCCGGTGAGACGGACGATTTCAGCGCCGCCGCTCTCATAAACCTTGACAGTCGAGCCTGCATTGACAACTGGGTGCAGCATCTGATAGAACGTGCCGTACGGCAGTTCAATAGTAATGGTGCCCGTGGTTCCCGATTTGGTTACCGTCGAGCCTCTGTACGGCTTTGTGAGTACCACATCCAAAGGATCGCTCGGATCGAGCGTTTGGTTCGCCGAAGTCGAGTAGATATCCGTACCGGCTGCCCGGACAGTTGTACCGGGTAAAACCATACCGCCGAAAGCCTGAAAAACAAGTGTTAATGTAATCAGAAAACTAATCGGCATATTAAAAATTTTACTTTTTTGCATGTTACTAGCCCCTTCTCCATAATAATAAATAAATAAACATCTTCTTGAATTAATATCATAATTCCAAACCCTACTGTGCTTGATTCTTTTGAAACAACATTCCTTCAATTCCAATGAATGCGTTTTCAAATTTTATTATATACTATAGATAATTTTTTTGGCTTGAAAAAATTTACGTTATTGTTGTGTTTGTTTTAGTTTTTTTTGCAAGACCTATTCACTACTCGTCGGTTATCACCAATACGCAAAAATAAGGAAAAGAGGGATGATTTATCGGAATTTCCGATGGATCGTCCCTCTTTTCCTTATCATAGGCTATTGGGTAAATGGAGGAACTTTAATTTGTTATGTTCTTCTTATCTTTGTGTTTAAAGATCTTGGAACCAGGTTATTGTTGGCAATATTAATCTTCATTTCTTCAAGTTTTCTTCTTTGGCAAACATGGGTAAAAAGAGGCAAACGTAGAAGAACATTCGAGTAGGCTAACGGAGACTATAGCTTGATGATGACCCGAAGGCAGCCGGCCACAAAGATCGGCTGCCTTCGTTGCGGGCAGTATAGTTAATCAGGCCATAACAAAGGGATTATTAACATTCGCCAGCAACTAAATCATCACACTAACGTCTAAGGGTATAAACCCAAAAAGAGGTGCGTTAATGAAGAAGTTTGTGCTGGGCTTATGCTGTGGTTTATTCATTGCATGTTCATCTATTGCATTCGCATCAGATTCTATCCACGCGTTATTATTTCCTGCCCATTTCGAAATAAATGGAAGTAAGATTTCCATGAACGATGAGTATAAAGTACTTAATGTTGACGGTCATGCGTACGTACCAGTTCGATTCGTAGCCGAGCAATTGGGTGCAACGATCGACTATGATCAGGAGCAGCAAAAGATTTTTGTCAAAAATCGAAAGCTGGACTTATCGGATCCGGATTACAACGGGATATTGGTTGGCAATTTAATCTTAACGAAAAACGGCAGCAACACCAAAGTTACCGGCCAATTGCAAATCGAAGGTGTAGGGAATACAAAAAATACCGTTGAGGCAACCCTTGCTTTTTACAATGATAACAGTGAAAAAATCGGCGAAGTTGCGATTCATGGAGATGATTTTGGGGTAGATGCTCAAACGTTCATTTCAGAGGGGTTAGGGGATTTTAGAGCTTATTCGACTGTTAACCTCCATGTTGGTCATGTAAATGGACATATCATTCCTGCGGTTCCAAGTATCGTGTATGAAAACAGAAAAAACAACTTCACCCTCCATCTTCCTAAGAGCTGGGAAGGGAAATATGATGCGGTGGAAACCGTAGATAAAGCCTCCAAGTTCGAAACTATTACTTTTATTGACATCGCAAACAAAGAATACGGTGGAGTTGTTTTTTCGATCGGCATATGGACCAAAGATAATTGGAGCCAAAATGGTCAAACAGCTATAGAGGTCGGTCATATATCGAAAATTGGAGAACTAGGAGACAGAGTGTTCGCAATAAGCACTCCGAGTGATGTCCAATATGATCCGCACAATGAGAAGTTAACGGCAGAATATAAATCCATGTCGAACTACGTAAACACGATTAAAACCAGTTTTCATGCAAATGTTACAGACAATGAAGTAAAAGATATTCTCAACCAGCTTATACCGAAGGCAACAGGCGTTTATGGAATGTTTAACGGATCTGGATGGTTTGCAGAAGATGCGACGAAAACGATTCCGGGCGAAGAAGAGTACTCACTTGTAATTGGGGAAAGATGGGAGACAGGACTGGATACCGAGAGCGTCAAATCCATCGCGGATTTGAAAAAAGTAGTTGAAGATGTATTTACAAAAGATGTTGCTGAGTGGTTTTATAATTATCTAACGCCTCGAGAAGGAGCCCGTCCCCTTTATAAGGAATATAAAGGACAGCTTTATGTAGACACGCATAATGGGGGCCATGGGTCGGCAACAAAGTATTTCATTGATACCGCCAAGATCATCAGCCAAGAGGGTAATGTTGTTGACGTTGAATTTAATACGACTGAATATGATTATCCGTACAAAATGACCGTAAAAATAGAAAAGGTAAACGGTAAATGGTTGCTTGCATCGGGAGCTAGCTTTAATAATGAAGTGGAAATAAAATATGATTATATTTTGAAATACCAAGGTGAAGGTAGTCTCTGGTCTGCTGCATTAGAAGATACGGTTTGGGACCTCGGAAATGGAAAAAATAAGGTTTACAGCAGGATAATACTGACTTATAAAGGTTCCGATATCAATAATGTTGGCCATGTAAATTTTGCTTATGGGAACGCAGCGAAACTTTATAAAGGAACTAACTATACCATAAGTCCAGACGGGAAAATTGGATTTGATGAGTTTGACGATAATATTGCATTACCTGCAAAAGATGACGTTGTGAAGGTAACAGTGGAATGGGATGGAAAACAAGATTTTTTTGTTATGAGCAATTCTGGGTAAAACAACGGAAATTAGAACGAAGACACAATTACGAATAATTCGGGTTCCCATGTTCACTATGTTCAAAAAACGGAAATTAAGCCAGACCCGGTACAATTATAGAAAAGAATACTACTGCCTTGGAAAAATCCACATTGGCGAAACATAAGGCCAGGTTAGAAAAGCTTTGGGTGACCCTTAAGTCAAACGGCAGTTCGTTGAACTAAACATTCCTGTATAGCCTAAGAAATGGGCTTTGTCAAAAAAGGAGCGCTTCGGTATGATGGGTTTGTCGACGGGTAAATACCCAACACCATCAAGGAGGCGCTCTTATTATGAAGTTTAAAGATGTTGTTAGCCGTGGGTACTACTATGAGTACACTCGGCAAGCCACCCATTTTCAACGGTTACGTACCGTTATGAGCGATCGTGAATTTGGGGTCACGAATAGTGTTCGAATGCAGAATCGGATCATCCGATGGCTGGATATTCGCTTTCCTGGGTATGCCTCGGTGTTTAAAGATTGTACTTGTCCGCGATCCATAGCGACACTCAAAGAGTCTCCATCCCCGTTAGATCTACCCATCCGCTAAACGCTATCGGTCTCCACACCTTGGATAGGTGTAACGAAGGAATGAAAGGGCAGCGACCCGTAGAGCCTTGGGATGGTCAATATTCAGGGAAATGTGGAGTATGCGTGCAGTAGATTTCTAAAATGGATAAATGTTCCAACTATTTCTTCTGTTCCCGCATGCCTTAAATGGCCACCTTAGGATCGAATTAGTCCAATTTCATTTCGTTTACGATAACCAAAGTGATGAAATGCTGTGAATGAATGAGTATTCGTGAGATAGATCCCTTATACTGAGGGACGGAGAACGTTAGTTCAATGACAACAGCGGCAGTCTAAGACTTGCGCGCCTAGCCAAGCTAGGCACAACTTGCCGGTGAAAGTCCGGTCGGAGTAAAGGCCAAGCTGCTCCGTAGCTAACAGACG
>NZ_JBHTGY010000020.1:0-13687 GCF_042676305.1 Paenibacillus sp. GCM10027630
GTAAGACCCCTTGAAGACGACGAGGTTGATAGGTTCGGGGTGGAAGTGCCGCAAGGTATGGAGCTGACGAATACTAATCGGTCGAGGGCTTATCCATAAATATCTACGATGTGTAACATCGTTAGAACAAAGCGTTGCTCGACGCTGCTTGTTTCGGATCTAGTTTTCAGGGTGCAAGCCTTGACATTCGTTTGGTGATGATGGCGGAGGGGAACCACGCGTTCCCATCTCGAACACGACCGTTAAGCCCTCCAGCGCCAATGGTACTTAGACCGCAGGGTCTTGGGAGAGTAGGACGTTGCCAAGCNACCGTTAAGCCCTCCAGCGCCAATGGTACTTAGACCGCAGGGTCTTGGGAGAGTAGGACGTTGCCAAGCAAACAGGCCCCATAAAGTATTTCTAATTTACTGTTTACTTTATGGGGACCACTTACCTTATATTCCCTGATAGCTCAGTTGGTAGAGCACTCGACTGTTAATCGAGTTGTCACAGGTTCGAGTCCTGTTCGGGGAGCCATATGCTTCCATAGCTCAGTAGGTAGAGTGCATCCATGGTAAGGATGAGGTCACCGGTTCGATTCCGGTTGGAAGCTCCATTGCAAGGCCCGTTGGTCAAGTGGTTAAGACACCTCCCTTTCACGGAGGTAACAGGGGTTCGAGTCCCCTACGGGTCATTGTTATGACACGAGGTTCCATCCTCTCAGCGTCGAGCGTGCCGCTGTAGCTCAACTGGTAGAGCAACTGACTTGTAATCAGTAGGTTGGGGGTTCAAGTCCTCTCGGCGGCACCAGTGATATTCGAATAATGGGGATTAGCCAAGCGGTAAGGCAACGGACTTTGACTCCGTCATGCCTAGGTTCGAATCCTAGATCCCCAGCCATTGTATGAGACATTAGCTCAGCTGGTAGAGCACCTGACTTTTAATCAGGGTGTCGTAGGTTCGAATCCTACATGTCTCACCATTTTTACAGCGCGCGTATGGCGGAATTGGCAGACGCACTAGACTTAGGATCTAGCGGGCGACCGTGGGGGTTCAAGTCCCTCTACGCGCATTCTTTTTTGCGGAAGTGGCTCAGCGGTAGAGCATCGCCTTGCCAAGGCGAGGGTCGCGGGTTCGATTCCCGTCTTCCGCTCCAATCTTTACAATTGCATTTGCGCCCTTAGCTCAGCTGGATAGAGCGTTTGACTACGAATCAAAAGGCCGGGAGTTCGAATCTCTCAGGGCGCGCCATTATTACTTTAAAGATAGTATGCTTATGCAGTGAACTTCTTAGTACACTACATATACCATCGGGATGTAGCTCAGCTTGGTAGAGCACCTGGTTTGGGACCAGGGGGTCGCATGTTCAAATCGTGTCATCCCGACCATTTTATGCGGGTGTAGTTCAATGGTAGAACTCCAGCCTTCCAAGCTGGTAGCAGGGGTTCGATTCCCCTTACCCGCTCCATATTTAACAATCCAAGAGACCTTAGGGTCTTTTTTTGTTGAATCATCGACCTGGGGCGCCATTGTGGAATTGTATATAGGGGACATCCACGTCCGGATTCCAACTGATTATCCATAGTTGAATACGATTTGTTCTGTTTTTGCTTACGTAAGCAGCAGTATCCTTATTGAGTAACAGCCTTAAATAACAGCTTAGTATAGCTTATAGTTATAAGGGTTAATAATTTCCTTTATAAAAGTACTGCATGGTAATGCGTTGTTGTGATAAAATGTTCATTATGATCTTAGGTAAGGATGGAGGAAGAATGATGTCGGAATCAGTCAACTTGAATAACAAAAACACGTCGAACAATTTATTGCGTAGAGACGTTCGTTTTCTGGGGCATATTCTAGGAGAAGTACTCGTTCACCAAGGCGGTAATGAGTTATTGGTCATCGTAGAGAAAATAAGAGAGATGAGCAAAAATCTTCGCGATCAGTATGCACCCGAGCTGTACGATGAATTTAAAGAAACAATACTTTCCCTGGTCCCTGAGAAGAGGCATCAGGTTATTCGTGCGTTTTCTATTTATTTTCAACTGATCAATATTGCGGAGCAGAATCACAGGATTCGCCGTAAGCGCGATTATGAACGTTCTGCCGGTGAAAATGTACAACCAGGGTCTATTGAGGATGTTGTGCGTGATTTGAAGAACAAAGAAATTTCCACTTCGGATGTACATAACATCATCCAGGGCATTTCGTTAGAATTGGTTATGACTGCCCATCCTACAGAGGCAACCCGCCGCGCAGTGCTGGATATCCATCAACGGATTGCTAACGATGTTATGGAATTGGACAATCCTAATTTAACGTTCCGTGAGCGTGAGCAGCTTCGTGGCAAGCTATTGGGTGAAGTTATTACCCTTTGGCAGACGGATGAGCTTAGAGACCGGAAACCAACAGTTATAGATGAAGTACGTAATGGCTTGTATTATTTTGATGAAACGTTGTTTGATGTGCTGCCTGAAGTGTATCAAGAGCTGGAACGGTGTTTGCAGAAATATTATCCGGAAGAGGCTTGGCATGTTCCCGTATTTATGAAGTTCGGTTCTTGGATTGGTGGAGATCGCGACGGAAATCCTTCCGTTACTTCTAAAGTAACTTGGGAAACACTAACGCTTCATCGTGAATTGGCACTTCAGAAATACGAAGAGCTGCTGCGCGATTTCGTACAGCACTTAAGCTTCAGCAAAAATATTGTTGAGGTAACAAGTGAACTGTTGGATTCGATTCAATCGGACCGCGAGTACTTGGATTTGCGTTCACATGAAGTATGGCGTAACGAGAAGGAGCCTTATCGAATTAAGGTTACTTATATGATTGAAAAAATATTGAACGCAGCCAATCCAAACATCACTTCGGAACGCAAGTACAATTCTCCTGAGGAATTTATAGCTGATCTGAAAATTATTGAGCGCAGCTTGCGGAATCACTTTGCTGATTTTATTGCTGATTCGTATATTGCCAAATTGATTCGTCAAGTAGAACTATTCGGTTTTCACTTGGCTTCCCTGGACGTAAGACAGCACAGTCAAGAGCATGAGAATGCGATGTCAGAGATTCTGGCGAAGATGAGTATTAGTGCTGACTACGCGGCATTGAGCGAGCAAGAGAAGATTGAATTGCTCAGCAGCTTGCTGACGGAGCCTAGACCAATTACTTCGTCTTACATGGACTATTCAGCAGCTACTCTTGAGTGCTTGAATGTGTACCATGTAATTAAGAAGGCTCAAGAGGAATTTGGACGCAACTGTATTTATAGCTACTTGATTAGTATGACGCGTGGCTCAAGCGATCTTCTTGAAGTGCTCGTTTTTGCGAAGGAAGCAGGGTTGTACCGTATTGAGGCCGATGGCTCGATAACATGTACGCTGCAAGCCGCTCCATTATTCGAAACTATAGATGATTTGCATGCAGCGCCTGATATTATGCGTACGCTATATCAGATTCCGGCCTACCGCAACAGTCTGGTAAGTACGAACCATCTGCAGGAAATTATGTTGGGATATTCCGACAGTAATAAGGATGGCGGCGTAATTACAGCTAACTGGGAGCTCAGAGTTGCTCTGCGCAGTATTACTGATGCTGCTAAGGAGCACGGCGTGAAGCTTAAGTTTTTCCATGGTCGCGGCGGAGCATTAGGCCGTGGCGGAATGCCGCTTAATCGCAGCATTTTGGCACAACCAGCGGATACGATCGGTGGAGGCATTAAAATTACCGAGCAAGGTGAAGTATTATCTTCCCGCTATTCCATGAAGGGGATTGCTTACCGCAGCTTGGAGCAAGCTACCTCCGCGCTTATTTCAGCCGCTCTTGGTGCACGCAACCCTCAGAGTGAAGTATCTGAGGAGCATTGGGAAGATATCATGCGGGATATTTCTGAGAAGGCGCAAACGAAGTACCAGGATCTGATCTTCCGTGATCCGGATTTCTTGACCTTCTTCAAGGAGTCTACTCCGTTGCCTGAAATTGGTGAGCTTAACATTGGCTCCAGACCTTCTAAACGGAAGAATAGCGATCGTTTCGAGGATTTGCGCGCAATTCCTTGGGTATTCTCATGGACCCAAAGCCGTTATTTGCTCCCTGCATGGTATGCGGCTGGCAGCGGAATGTACAGCTTCTACCAAGGAAATGAAGCAAACCTGGCGGTATTGCAGGAAATGTACAACAACTGGTCTTTCTTCCGCTCGCTAGTTGATAATTTGCAAATGGCTCTAGCCAAAGCAGACCTGCTTATTGCCAAGGAATATGGAAGTATGATCAAGGATAAAGCAATAGCCGAGCGTATTTTCACTGAAATCAGCGAGGAATACGATCGTACCTCCGATCTTATTCTCAAGATTAGCGGTCAGCAGGAAATTCTTGACAATGTTCCTGTTATTCAAGAGTCGATCAGGCTTCGTAACCCATATGTGGATCCGCTTAGCTACATGCAGGTACAGCTTCTTACAGAATTGAGAGCACATAGAGAGCACAGCGAAGAAGAGGATATGATTTTGCTGCGCGAAGTTCTTCTTACCATTAATGGAATTGCAGCAGGTCTTAGAAATACAGGCTGATATGTTATAGGGAGAAACTTCCGTGAAGAAGTCGGGTGGCCTGTTACCAGGCTATCCGGCTTTTTTTGTATGAGGGATCGCTCTAATGAGGGGGGGAGAAAAAATGGGGATTTCTAGATGGCTGGCGGTTCTTCTAGTTATTATTGGCGCATCGAGCTATGGGCTCCTTTCACCGATCATTAAAACAGCTTATAACGCTGGCTGGCAGGAAATGCACATAACTTCAAGCCAAATGACAATGGGAGCGGTAATACTGTGGGTGCTGGTGCTTTTTCAACGAAAAGCCTGGAGCAATCCGTTCAAGGGTCCTTGGATTCAGCTTTCATTGGTTGGCATTTTGGGATTGTCGATGTGTACGTTATTATATAATGCAGCTTTAGCTGAACTCGATGCGACAGTAGCGATAGTCCTATTGTTTCAGTTTACCTGGATTACTATTATAATGGAGTCTATTGCTAACCGCACATGGCCGAGGCGCAATCAATGGCTTGCTGTAGCAATAATTATGATGGGCACCTTATTTTCCGTTGAAATATTTCAAGCTGACTGGAGCCGTTTTACGGTTAAGGGGCTAATGCTGGGATTTGGTTCATCTGTCGCTTACAGCTTCTTTTTGTTTATGGCTGGAAGATTGAAAACAACGATGCACCCGCTAATGAAATCCGCCGTAATGCTCACTTCGGCTTTGCCGCTGTTGTATCTCATGTACCCTCCTTTATTTTTTCTCCAGCCAAGTGGAGGATCTCTCATTGCATGGGGATTGCTGCTCGGAGCCTTGGGGCAAGCTATTCCAACTATAACGTTTATGATCGGTATACCGCGAATCGGGAGCACGTTAGCAGCAATGCTTGGGGCCATGGAATTACCGGTTGGGATTGTTGCTTCTTTATTCATTTTGGGGGAGACTGTACATGTAGGGCAATGGTTTGGTATGCTTCTAATATTGGCAGGAATTATCCTTGCGGAGAAAAAGAAACCATCTTAACGGCTACGATGCTGTAAAGTTGTAACGGGCGCGTATGTTTGGAGGGAATGTCGGTTGGATCATATAGATGTCAGACTCGCAAAATTGGCCCGAAAAGGTGACAGGGCTGCTTTTGCAGAGTTGGTTGAATTGTATAAGGATAAAATCTTCCATCTTGCTTATCGGATGCTGCATAATCGTCATGAAGCGGAGGAGATTGTGCAAGAAACATTCCTCAGAGTGTACACCAATTTAGAAAGATACGATGAGAATCAAAAATTTTCAACGTGGATTTATAGAATAGGAACCAATCTGTGTATTGACCGTTTGCGGAAACGAAAACCGAACTATTCTTTGGATGCTGAAATGAACGATGGAGAAGGTACCGATTGGTATTCCATGCTGCCGAGTCATGATGATACGCCGGATGATCAGGTTATTTTGTCAGAAACACAAACTGAAATCCGCAAATCCATTGATACCCTTCCGGAGAAATATAAATCGGTTGTTATTTTGCGCTACCTACAGGACCTGTCGCTTCAGGAAATCAGTGAGGTGCTGTCCATGCCGGTTACAACGATAAAAACGAGACTGCATCGCGGCAGGGAATATTTACGTAAAAAGTTGGAGCATGTTTTGTAGTTTTTTTGAAACATATCTATTTCTGATACGTATGGTATAACAAGCTAAATTGGATTTAGAAAGGAGAGGCTAATATGGAATGTAAGGAAGCCCTCCCTCTGATACACGAGTATTTGGACGGCGGTTTGCGAGGTACGGAAGCCTTAAGCCTGAAAGAGCATTTGCTTATATGTCCGACTTGTCGCGAGCGATTGACTCAGCTTGAAAGGGTTGAGGCAATGATACAAGCTTGGCCTAAACAGCAGGTATCTCCGGGGCTAACTGAACGTGTAATGCAGTCTTTGCCGCCCGTTAAAAGCTCAAGACCATGGTGGCGCTGGGTAAGGAGGCATCCTGCGGCTTCGGTGGCTGCTGTGTTTGTTCTCGTGATGATGGGAAGTTTCATGTCGTTGTGGAATGAAGACTCGGAGCTTCTAGTAAAGGGAACGGATCTTCAATCTGTAGTCATACAAGGGGATACAGTACTGGTACCAGTGGGAAAAACGGTTGCGGGTAACTTGATGGTAGAGAACGGTAAATTGCAGGTTGATGGGGATATTAAAGGGAATATTGTGGTGATTGACGGCTCTGTGAATTTGGCGTCTACCGCTCATATATCAGGCCAGGTTACACAGATTGATGAAGCGTTCGGCTGGCTCTGGTTTAAAATGAACGATTGGGCAGCTAAAATATCGGAGGCCAAATAGGCCAAATGCACCAATTTCAAAAATCCTCCCTAAAAGCATTGCGAAAGGGAGGGTTTTTTGTTCATATTGTGTTATGATTTAATGTATTGAAGTAAAATAGAGATTATAGATAGCTGCGTATCGTTTGGGGGCAGATGTGATGGATTTCATACCAGCCATCAGTATTAAAGATATTATTGATATAGTAATTGTAAGCTACGTTATTTATAAACTAATTTTGCTTGTTAGAGGAACGCGGGCCATCCAATTATTAAAAGGGATTTTTGTGGTGGTCGTGACCTGGGCGCTTAGCACCTGGTTTAAGCTTAACACGCTGCAATGGATGATGAATCAAATGTTCACGTTTGGGGTTTTGGCCGTGATCATTATTTTTCAGCCTGAGCTGCGCCGGGCGCTGGAGCAGTTGGGCCGTGGTACTTTATTTAGCCGTAGCGCTACTGAGGATGACCAAGAGATTAATCGCCGGGTTGGCGAGGTGCTCAAATCGGTCAATTATTTGGCGCGTCGCAAAATTGGGGCTTTGATCGTGTTTGAACGGGAAACCGGCTTGAATGATTACATAGAGTCCGGTATTTCTATAGAATCCCACATCAGCTCGGAGTTGCTAATCAATATTTTCATACCCAATACACCGCTGCATGATGGAGCTGTTCTGCTTCGCAACAACCAGCTTATGGCAGCCGGCTGTTATTTGCCGCTATCCGAGAATCCTTTTATAAGTAAAGAATTAGGTACGCGCCACCGCGCTGCAATTGGAATGAGTGAGGTATCCGACGCGATTTGTGTTATAGTCTCTGAGGAGACGGGACAGGTATCCCTGGCGATGAATGGGCATGTAATCCGAGATATTAAAGAAGAAACTTTACTTTCCAAGCTGTTCGAGGAATTAAAATCCAAGACCAAAGCCAAGGAAAAGAAAAACTCCATTTGGAAATGGAGGAAGCGATAAATGGATCAATGGCTGCGTAATACGAATGTAGTTAAAGTGCTGGCGCTGATTATTGGTATTCTGCTGTGGGCCGTCGTTCATATGGAGGATAGTACTCTTGCAGGGACAGGCAGCAATGGAGTTCGTGAAGAGCAAATTTCTAATGTTTCTGTAACTCCCAAATATGATAGCAGCCAGTTTTATCTGGAAACGGTCGAACCTGCACAAGTTATTGTAACTATAACAGGAAAAGATGCCGCGCTCAAAAAGGCGATGAATGCGAGCAATTACTCCGTAGAGCTTGATTTAACGAATGTGAGCAAGGGAGAGCACATCGTCCCTCTTACCGCTGTTGGCTTTCCAACGAATGTGACGGTCAAAATCAGCCCATCTAGTGCGAAGGTTATTATAGATGAGAAGTCTAACAAGCAAATGCCGGTAACCGTTAATGTAACAGGGATTCCTGCGGTTGGGTTAAAAGCGGGTCAGCCCATCGTGAAGCCGAACAAGGTGACGGTAACCGTGCCGAGTGCAAATATTGAAGCGGTTGAATCGGTAAGAGCAGATGTGAATGTAGAGAAGGCTCAATCCCCCGTTACGAATAAAGCACGCCTCATTGCCTACGACAAGAACGGTAAAGCTATGGAAATGGTAGCTATAAATCCAGCCGTAGTGGATGTAGAGGTTCCGATTACAAGTCCGTTTACAACGGTGCCCCTGCAGCTGAAGCTGGTGGGTGAGCCGCCGCGGGGCTACAGTGTCGCCTCATTGGTACAGAATACCGATAAAGTAACGGTGTATGGGCCACAGGATGTGCTCAACCGGTTGGAATTTTATGAGGGACCTAGCATAAATCTAGTCGATCTGAAGGAAGAGAAGGAGTATTCGTTCAATTTGGATATTCCGTTACGGAATAAGGTGACACAGCTGGACCCAAGCAAGGTAGAGGTTAAGATTATTATTGTCCCCTCTGTAACGAAGACATTGGAGCAAATTCCGCTGTCTATCGTCGGGCAGAATGATGGCTTTGACACGAAAGTGGTGCTGCCTGAGGGAGGAAAGACAAGTCTAATCATTGAAGGAGCCTCTGCGTTAGTTGAAAAGGTAAAGGCTGCGGATGTTCAAGGGATTCTTGATGTAAGCAACCTGCCTCCGGGACGCCATGAGCTGCCTGTAAGCTGGAACCTGCCTACGTTTATAAAAAAAGCACCACAGCAGGACTTGAAGGCTACCGTTGAGATTAGCGCTCGTCCGGCTAATGCGGCAAAGCAATAGTATTTTATAGAGAAAAGAATTAATGGGGTTTATAAAGTAATTTAAAAAGGGAGATAGAGATATGGGGAAATATTTCGGCACAGACGGAGTACGCGGGATAGCAAACAAAGAGCTTACTGCGGAATTAGCTTATAAAATTGGCCGCTGCGGCGGATATGTATTGGCCGGACAGGTAGAGAAGCCTACTGTAGTTATTGGCCGTGATACCCGAATTTCGGGAAGCATGCTGGAGGCTGCGTTGGTAGCAGGGCTGCTGTCCATTGGCGCGAACGTAGTGCGTCTGGGTGTCGTTTCGACTCCTGGAGTTGCTTATTTAACTCGGCTTATGAAGGCGGATGCCGGAGTTATGATATCTGCTTCTCATAATCCTGTTGAGGATAATGGCATCAAGTTTTTTGGCGGCGACGGCTTCAAGCTGTCCGATGACACGGAGTTGGAAATCGAGAGACTGATGGATGCTGAAGCTGATGAGCTGCCGCGGCCAACAGGCGGAGATCTGGGAACAGCTACCGATGATGATCAAGCTAAATTCAAATATTTGGAATATGTTAAAGCTTCGGTAAGATCCTCATTTAAAGGCTTCAAAATTGTGCTCGATTGTGCTCATGGTGCTGCCTACGAGCTAGCACCGAAGGTGTTCGAGGAACTGGGAGCTGAGGTTATTACAATAGGTGCTGAGCCCAATGGCCGGAACATTAATGACCATTGCGGATCCACGCACCCTGAGGCTTTGCAGAAAGCCGTAGTAGAGCATAAGGCTGTGCTTGGGCTGGCTTTTGACGGCGATGCGGATCGACTTATTGCTATTGACGATACTGGAGCGGAGGTAGATGGGGATTTCCTATTGAGTATCTGCGGGTATGCGATGAATCAGGCAGGATTGCTGAAGCATAGTACGATAGTAACTACGGTTATGAGCAATATCGGCTTCTTCAAAGGCATTGAAGCAGTGGGACTGAAAGCTGCCAAAACGGCTGTTGGCGACCGCTATGTGATGGAGGAAATGCGCAAGGGCGGCTACAATCTCGGAGGAGAACAGTCGGGCCATGTGATATTCCTGGATTACAATACAACCGGAGATGGTATTCTTACAGGGCTGCAGCTAATGGATACATTGGTACAGGCGGGCAAGCCTTTAAGCGAATTGAAGAAAATTATGCGCAAATACCCGCAAAAGCTGGTTAATGTACGCGTAGCGGATAAAAGCAAATGGAAAGACAACCCGACTATTGAGAATGCGATCCGTAAGGTGGAGCAAGAGCTCGGAGACAATGGCCGCGTGCTGGTCAGACCGTCAGGTACGGAATCGTTGATTCGCGTAATGGCTGAAGGTCCTGACAGAGCTCAGGTAGAAGCGTATGTGCAGGATATAGCCGACATTATTGAAAGAGAGCTTTCTTAATAGGTAAGCTATACTGCTGATTAAGGTTCTCAGGCAATGGGTTGTTCTCTGGTAATTGCAATCATCCTTCATTCTTACATCCCCCTGAAGCGAGTCAAAGGGGGATTTTTCATGAATTTTGAGTATGAAAACCGTTTGAAAATTGTTGTTGCACTTGGTTATGAAAATGAATAAGATGTTAGTATGCTTTTTTTATTTTGGGATATGGAAAGGTGGGTAGAGGTAGTATCTTAACAGCGCCAGAGCTTGTGGGGGTGTCGGCAGGAATACAGTCCTTTTTGAAAGGATGGCAGGTGATTCTTGTTGTGGCAGCCGCTCGCAAGTTGACGAGGTGAAGGTGTTCGAAACATTCGGCGGGGACCTTCCGGTAGACGAAACTACCGTTAAGTTGGAAAGCAAACCATCTGGGCGACCGGATGCACAAGAGTCCAACATGATCGATCGGTTATTTGTTTTTCTAAATTCAGGAGGTTCTATCCCTTATGTGCGGTATCGTTGGATATGTAGGTAATCGTAATTCTCAAAATATATTAATTGAAGGCTTGAAAAAGCTTGAATATCGTGGTTATGACTCTGCAGGATTAGCTGTATTTACAGATGAAGGCTTGCAAATCAAAAAAGCTAAAGGCAGATTAGTCAATTTGGAAAACAAATTGGACGTAGAGCCTTTGAACGGATTCATTGGTATTGGACACACACGTTGGGCAACTCACGGTAAACCATCGGATGTTAACTCGCATCCTCATACGGATAATTCACAAAAGTTTTCTGTCGTGCACAACGGAATCATTGAGAACTATGTAGCTTTGAAAGAAGAATTAACAGCATTAGGGCATGTATTTGTTTCTGAAACCGATACGGAGGTAATCTCTCATCTTATTGCTAGCTTGTATGAGGGAGATATCGTTAAGGCCGTGCAAAAAGCGGTTACTCGTATGACCGGCGCCTTTGCTTTGGGCGTGTTGACGGAGTATGAGCCAGAGAAGCTGGTAGCTGTCCGTTTGTCGAGCCCATTGATTATCGGTGTTGGAGAGGGAGAAAACTTCATTGGCTCCGATATCCCGGCTATTTTGGATTATACGCGTAATGTGTATATTTTGAATGACGGTGAGATGGCAGTATTGACGAAAGACGGTGTCGAATTGATGACGCTGGAAGGGAATTTTATTTCCCGGGAATTATTTTATGTCGATTGGGATATTATTACCGCAGAAAAAGCCGGATTCGATCACTTTATGCTGAAAGAAATCCACGAGCAACCAAAGGCTTACCGCGACACTATGGGCAGTCGGATCGATGAAAGTGGAACTAAGGTTATATTGAACGAAGTTAAGATGACAGCAGAGCAGGTCAAATCGATTCAGCAGGTGCATATTATTGCTTGCGGTACTGCGTATCATGCAGGTTTGGTCGGCAAAAGCATTATTGAGAAGCTCGCACGTATCCCGGTAGAAACGGATGTGGCCTCTGAGTACCGTTACCGTTCTCCGATCATCACGCCTAACACGCTGGTTATCGTTGTCAGCCAATCGGGTGAAACAGCAGATACGTTAGCTGCTCTTCGGGAAGCGAAGCGCTGTGGAGCACATGTTGTTGCTATCACTAATGTTGTTGGCAGCTCAGTTGCGCGTGAAGCGGATGATGTTATCGTAACCTGGGCTGGACCAGAAATAGCTGTTGCTTCAACTAAAGCTTATACGTCTCAGCTGATTGCATTCTACTTGTTTGGTTTGTATTTAGCGCAAACGTTAGGTTCACAAGATGGAGAATATATTGCCAGCGTAGTTACTGAGCTGAAGGAGCTTCCGGCTAAGGTGGAACAAATCCTGGAGCAGGGTGAAGCTTTCAAGGATTGGGCGGAGCAAGTAGCGTCGCATAACAACTTGTTCTTTATTGGCCGCGGATTGGACTATGCGGTAGCATTGGAAGGTTCCTTGAAGCTAAAGGAAATTTCTTACATTCATTCCGAGGCTTACCCAGCCGGTGAATTGAAGCATGGCACATTGGCCCTGATCGAAGAAGGCATTCCAGTCATCGCCTTGGCTACACAGGATGATCTGTTTGAGAAAACAGTGAGCAATATTAAGGAAGTGAAAGCGCGCGGCGCTTACGTCTTCGGATTGCACTCCGAGGGTGAAACGGAATTGGTTAAGGCTGTTGATCAAGTATTCTCGATTCCAAATACACTGCCACTGCTTAGCCCGGCATTATCCGTTATTCCTCTTCAACTGCTTGCTTACTACGCATCTCTTGCACGTGGCAATGACGTTGATAAGCCTCGTAACTTGGCGAAGAGCGTTACGGTGGAGTAAGTTGTAAAGTGTGATTGCAATTATTATTGTCCAGTGACATTAAAGTTGGTAATTGAATGGCCTTAACAAGAAAAGTCCCGATGATATCAGAACTGATATGTCGGGACTTTTCTAACTTATTAGCCTGTAAAAAGAGTGTGTTTTTTGAAATACATTGGGTCAAATATTCGAAAGTTACGAAAACTAAATAATCTTAATCAAGTAGAGTTTGCAAAGGTATTTCTCAGGGGAATCTAAGTGAGATTGAGCAAGGCAATTGCAATTCATCTATTTGGGATATTCTTTATTATCAGAAGAAGAAGTGTTACTGCTTAAATTAAATAAATCCTTAACTCAATTTGATCGCAAAGAAGTATTAGAGATAATTAAGCTAAAGATTGAATTGAGGAAAATGGAAAAATGACTATTGGATTATTAATATGTTTTGAAGTAACAATGAAGTCATGAAGTAGACAATAAAGATTTGAAGTAATTAGGCGTTCACTCTACTGGGTGAATGCTTTTTTAGCTGCGTGGAGGAGGTAACGGGCAGGATTGTTTAATTCAATTCACGAATCTAATAAACGCAAAGAATTTTACAGCAACTCACATATTTTAGAATAGAGGTGGGTCTTGATGCAAGTTCATCTTAAATCAATTTTTACTATTCGTGGCAAGATAGCGGTTGGGCGAGAATGCAAGCTACCATCGTACAATGTTAATCAAGATGGAATGCTTCTAAAAGTCGTTTTCTTATCATCTCCAAATGTAAGGCAACTAGGTGTCTGATGAAAATAAAGTTATAGACTGAGAAAATAAAGCTTTAGACTGGCAGCGGCGGCGTTAAGCTCCCTCGAAATGATTCAGTTTCCTCACTCAGGCTCATGAATTCGCAGGATTTCACCCTGTAGTAAGTTGAAGAGAAGAAGAGAAGGAGGAGCTGGTTTCTGTT
>NZ_JBHTGY010000021.1:0-211451 GCF_042676305.1 Paenibacillus sp. GCM10027630
TTCCAAATTATTTACTATATTATATCAAATTAACGCGGTGAATTGGTGAATTATATTAAAGAAAAAAAAGACTGCCGAGACTTTCTCGACAGCCTGAGGATTTCCATCTATTTCTTTTCTTTCCGCAGCGGCCCGACAAATCCTGGTCTCCTCTAGATTGAAAGCAGCCTTTGAACATCGCTTCTCGCCCTATCACTTAAGCAACATCCAAAAAGCGGCAGAACTCATTTCTGGATTATCCCCCCCCCACTCTGAGGGGAATTTTCTTACAAAAAGACGCTTCCATTTCCGCTTACATGGTGGTTTTGGAGGCGTCTTTGTACATAGTTTGGGCTGATTCATTCACTGATACCCTTTTGGGACAGCCTCTTTTTATGAAAATTCTTGTCGTAACGCAGATAGAACTTCAAGAAAAGCAGTGGGCTTTATAAAATATCTGGAGCCTCAGTCCTTCTAAACATTCCGAAGTCAAATGATTCAAGAGTGAGTCCTTCGAGTTGAATTCCCCTCTTTTCATGGCCCCCACAGCTAGACTACCTTAATGCTTCCGCCAGTCTAATCTTCATTTTCATTTAACATGAGCAACTATACTTAGCTACAATAGGGAGATTTGTGCATTTTCTAATGACACAACGCGCAAGGGATTTGCTCACAGGAAAGCCAAGAACGCTCCTTCTCCTGAGGAGATGAAGCGTTCTTGGGGTAAAATTATTCAGTTCCTTTTCCTTTGCCATTGCTGCCATTATCTTGACTCTGTCCATTGTCTTGGACGTTTCCTTGACCTTGGCCGCCACCTTTGCCTTGTCCATTGTCCTGACCGTTTCCTTGGCCTTGACTACCGCCTTTGCCTTGGCCATTGTCTTGGACGTTTCCTTGGCCTTGACCGCCGCCTTTGCCTTGACCTTGCTCTGGGCCTTTTTCTCCGCCTTTGCCCTGCTCTTGACCTTTTCCTTCGCTCTTACCTTTACCCTGCTCCGGACCTTTTTCTTCACTCTTACCTTTACCCTGCTCCGGACCTTTTTCTTCATTTCTACCTTTACCTTGCTCTTGGCCTTTTCCTTCATTTCTACCTTTACCTTGCTCTTGGCCTTTTCCTTCACCCATACCTTTACCCTGTCCTCCGCCTTGTCCTGGGCCTCGATAATCTACAGCATTGTTCTGATTAACTCCCTTAACTATAGTTTTAGTTTCATCATAGTAACCAGTGATTTTTCCCTCGTAGCTGCTGCCAGGTGCTTTCAGCATCCCTTGAATTACGAATACATCGGGTCCATTCGCTTCTTTACCGCCCGCCCAGCTGGCATTGGGCATACATAGCAATAATACTATTGCCAGCAGTGACGTACCGAGATACTTTCCGACTAACCATTTTGAGCGTGATCCCCGGGATTTCCTAATACGATCTTTCATTACAAACAAACACCATCCTTGTAGTAAATTGTTTTGATACAACCCTTACTATTCCCAACTTTTCATTTTCATTCTGTCAATATTGGACAATTTCTTTCGCAAGGCAATGCAACTTTACTTCCTTGCAACAAAAAAAACCGCCCTCCCACCCGATAGTACGAGAAGGAAAGCGGCAATATGTAACAGCAAACCATTGCTTTTCAAAGATTTAGAACTAGAATGCCCAGTTGCCTTGTTTAAAAACAGGTTCTTCAA
The DNA here is from genome assembly GCF_042676305.1 of Paenibacillus sp. GCM10027630. Classification (NCBI taxonomy): domain Bacteria; kingdom Bacillati; phylum Bacillota; class Bacilli; order Caryophanales; family Paenibacillaceae; genus Paenibacillus; species Paenibacillus sp. GCM10027630. The sequence continues at coordinate 1,666 of NZ_JBHTGY010000021.1, forward strand.
CACCTTCGGCCGTGACCCCGAAAATGTCCATCTCACCTGAGCCAATCATAAAATCTACATGTGTGATGCTGGTATTAAGCCCTTTGGCTTTCAGCTGATCCTGCGACAGCTTTTTCCCGTCCGTCAGACAGAATGCATAGGCGCTGCCAATGGCCAAATGATTCGATGCATTTTCGTCAAAAAGTGTATTGTAATAAAGAATATTGGACTCGGAGATTGGAGATCGATGAGGCACCAGCGCCACCTCACCCAAATAATGCGAGCCTTCATCTATCTCGACCAAGCCCTTCAGCGTTTCTTCACCCTGAGCCGCGGATACATTGACAATACGCCCATTCTCAAACGTAAGCGTAAACCCGTCTATAATATTGCCTCCATAGCTCAGAGGCTTGGTACTGGACACTTTGCCGTTCACTCCGCCAGCTAACGGTGCTGTGAATACTTCCTCTGTCGGCATGTTCGCCACAAACGAATGTCCGCGCTCATCAATACTATCAGCAGCCACCCAAATATGTCCCTCAGGCAACTCAATCGTCAGGTCAGTTCCCGGAGCGAGATAGTGCAGCTTCTTGTACTTCTTCGCATTCAAATAGTCCGATTTACTGTTCAAGCTTCGGACATGACCTTCCCATGCTGTGATGGGATCAGCCTGATCGACTCGTACTGTTTTAAAAATAGCGTCCCACAGCTTGGCCACCTGCTCTTCCTCAGGCAGCTCAGGAAACACCTTTGCAGCCCAATTTTTCGAAGGAGCCGCAATCACGCACCAGCTGAATTTGTCAGATTGCAAATATTGCCGATACTTAGCCATCGCTTTGCCGTATGTTTTCTGATAATTGACAATTCGATCCTGAGGTATTCCTTTAAGAAGGTCAGGGTCCGAAGATACAATACTTATAACCGCAGCCCCTTTTTCGACTAGCTCCAGCATTTCACCGGCATACCATTTGGGTTCCTCAAGGAATGATTCATCCGCAGCCAGATCATATCGCATACGGGATACCGTATCATCAGTCCAATTAACCTTGACCAGGTAGGCGCCGGCTTCATACGCTTTTTTCACGATCAACCTGACTAAATCTGCCGCATCAATGGAACCGTTAACGACCAAAGTCTGGCCCTTGTGAATATTAACTCCTATTTTGACAACCAACTCGGCATAGCTGCTCAGCAGCTGCTGGAATTTTTCGGACATTGCGATCCCTCCAATATTGAGTACTTATTTTCTCTTTATTTTATAGCAACAAAGCCCCGAATTCAAAATAGATGGATAACCGTGTCCATATCTCATCTTATCTTGGAGGCGAGCCCTAAAGATTTCAATATAGTATATCTGTATTAGGACACAATTAGACATGTTCTTGAGGTATAATAAGAGGTGGTTTAAAAAGTCCCTTGCTGATAACGAATTATCCTGAAAATCGGACCTTTTGAACATGCACTTATTACCATTAAATACGAGGAATCGAAATGACGGAAACTCAACGAATCAATTGTATGAAATGCCAACATTTCTATGTCACATGGGATCCCAAATTTCCCAAAGGGTGTAAAGCTTTTGGATTTAAGTCGCACAATATGCCCAGTCTTACGGTTTTGTCTTCGTCAGGCAAGCCGTGCATGAATTTTGAACCCAAGCCCACCCCCAAAGCTTAAGTATTACAAAATAGCTGCACCCGCTCGCCACTCCATCAGCCAGCAGTCCCGCTTCTCCCCTTCATGCCATTCTTGCTCAGGCAGCAGCTTGACTTTGCGGAAACCGCTTTTTTCATAGCAGGCGATAGCCCGCTCATTCCACGCTTGCGGATCCATGACAACGCGGCTAGCCTGATGCTCCTCCTCTAAATAGCGAAGCATCGAGCTCATTAACTGCTTGCCTATCCCCCTGTTCCAATACGTCAGCTCACCTATGAACTGATCTGTGCCGAATATTCGTGTCCCCTCCGACTCATCTAAGCCATAGTAGTTCAGTCCCTCAGCCTCCAGCAAATAAAATTGTATATATCCGATCGGTTGCCCTTCATATTCCAATATGCATCTGTATAATTGATCCTCTTCGGGATAAAAATGCTCCTGCACCATTTCCGGTGTATGCGCCTGATCCCTGCCAACGTAGTAGCGAAGTACTTCGGGATCATTCAGCCATTTATGGAGCAGCGAAGCATCGAACCGGGTCAGCCTGCGCACAGTGAGCGGATTGCTCCGGTATCGAATCATGCTTTCTCCCTCAGTTAAGTATTCGATAAGAAACTTACGGTCCTCGGGATAAGTCAGGTTGAGCATTTCAATCTCATCAGCCGATTTCCACTGGATATCATAAATAAGGCCATCAGGATCGTGAAGCGTTGGCAGTCCACCTTCCACTTGAACCTCGTAATATTTAACCTTGTAAACCGTTCCTCGGCTAACGCCGCTTTTTTCATGCAAATAGCTGCCTACCTGCACCTTGTAGCCCGTCTCCTCCCAGACCTCACGGGCGCAGCAGGCTTCATACGTTTCATCGCTGTTTGCTCCTCCTGATGGGACAGACCAACGCTTCTCTTCATCTGATCTTCCTTGCAGCACCATTAGCAGTTGCTTGTTTTCGTTGACACAAATCGCTGCCGCGCCTCTCCAAATATACATGGAATCTCCCGTCCCCTTTTTCGCAAATATAGGATGATCTTATTATACTACCAGAACCCATTCGTTTTCAGCGATACAGTTTTCTTAATAATCATTCATTATTTTCCAATTATGCCCAACCATTAGTAAGATGAAGATGAACCTATTTCACAAAAATAATTGAGGTGCAGAAAATGAACATTACAATAAGGCCTTTAGAAGTTCCGGGCGACTATGAGAGAATGGCTGAGCTGCTTAATATCATCTTCTCAGAGCCGACATGGGCGGAGCGATTAGAGGAAGATGACCGAAAAATGTACAAGCAAGGCAAGCTAACCTATGATGACGACAATAAACTGACCGGATACGACCGGATTCGTTTGGCGGCACTATCACCCGACGGCCTCATGATCGGATATGCCAACAGCTGGCGAGCCCCTTGGACCGAAGCCGGTACCCTGCACCATACACTCGTTGTAGACCCTAAGTATCGTAACAAAGGTGTAGGGTCTGCGCTTGCCGGGGCTTTGGAGCAATGGGCTCATGAGATGAAGGCATCGGAGATAGTAGTCAATGTGGCTGACCATGATGAGTCTTCCATCGCATTTGCGCAAAAACGTGGGTATCTCACAGCCCGACATGCATTCAAGTCCATCCTCAAGCCTGCCGAATTTGTGGAAGCATCAGAAGGAGACTACGAATTGAGGCTCGTTTCGGAAGGAATCCGTTTTTTCACTCTGCTGGAGGAACCTGGGGAAGAAAGCGAATTAAAGCTGTATCAGCTTTACAAACAGGCAGCAGCCGATATTCCTGGAAACCGTGAAAGCTATCCGAACGTATCTGAATGGAAAAAATGGTTTCTTCATCTGGAGGGTTACCGCCCGGAGCTCGTCCTCATTGCGGCAGAAGGCAGCAGGTACGTTGGTGTTGTTCATTTATTGCATAACGAGAAAACTTCCGGTATGTATCACGAGTTTACCGGAGTCGACAGGGAATATCGCGGGAGACATATCGCCTCAGCGCTCAAAATTAGGGCAATCCGTCTATCCAAACTGCTCAATGTCCCGTACATGAGTACACATAACGATTCAGCCAACGCGCCTATGCTAGCCATTAACCGCAATCGGTTAGGCTACATAGCTTCTCCGGGCAACTACCGGATGATCAAAGAGCTTCGCTCCGACTAGAGAAAAAGCAGGGCTGCCGCTAAGAGAAAGCTTTCTTATCGACAGCCCTGCCATTATGTTATCCGTCAATTCTATTTCAAGCTCTTAACAATGACCGTGGCCGCTTCCGCACGAGTGGCGAGGTTCTGCGGTTTAAAGCTGCCATCATTATAACCGGCTATAATTTCTTTCTCTTGCACCGCTGCCACAGCTGCTTGGGCCCAGCTGGATATTTGCGAGCTATCCACAAACGATACGGCTCCTGTCCCTTGTTGGATCCCTGCTGCGTGCATAACCATCAATGCCATCTGCTCGCGGGTAATCGGATCATCCGGTCCGAAGCGGTCGGCGCTATAGCCCGTAACGATCCCGGCTGTAACTGCCTTGGCTATGGCATCGGATGCCCAATGAGATTTCGTATCTGCAAACGGCTGACCGCCACTTGACTCCAGCTTGAATGCTTTTACCAGAATCGCGACAAACTCTGCTCTTGTGATCCTGTTGTTCGGCTGGAAGCTGTTGTCAGGATACCCGCTAATCGCTCCAAGGGAGACAAGCCGTTGAATAGACTGCTCTGCCCAATGGTCGGATAAATCTGTCAGGCTAACACCAGGTTTCGCTGAAGCTTCACCAGGTTTGGCAGTAGCCATCACGGCAAATTTCGTAAAATGAAGGACATCTCCACTGACCTTCACGCTAGCTAAATCTACTTTGATGTTATCGAGCTTAATCCACTTATTCGTATTTTCGTTCAACCAAAAGACTGCCAATTCAACCTTACCGGGGTCGATTGTTGATTTATCAAAAGGCAGCGTGATTGTAACGAGCTTGTTGAAATCCCCGTCTTTGTCCTTTGTAATAGAGAACACTTCGCTTACCAGCTTTGTATTGGCATCAACTGGCATGACCGTTGTATCCTTGACTTGTTCAACTGTCACTTTAAAGCTGCCATTCATTACCCCAGGCGGGAATTGAATGTCCAAGCCCTTAATAGACTCAGTTCCTCCCTTGATTACGTTCACGGTAATTGTGTTGACAGAGCTCGAGCTTGCACTTCCTTCCGTACTCTGCGAATGACCACTGCCCTTACTTCTCATTGCCGCTGTGACAATTACCGTACGCGTAACCTCAACCGCTGCATTCCCTGCAAGATCCTTCACGTTATACCGCAAGGTATACGTTCCTGCCACGCCTGTATTCACCGTTCCAGTAATCGTGACAGCCCCGGCAATTCCACCGTTATCCGTTGCCGTTGCCCCCAGCTCCGTATACGTTTCTCCAATCGTGAGGTTCACAGTCGATGCTCCGTTCAACGTAATAACCGGTGGGATCGTATCTATAATATGTACCGTTACCGTGGAGATATTGGAATCCTCGATGCCGTCGTTTGCTTTGAATGTAAATGTATCCAAGCCAAGGGCACCCGGATTCGGTGTATACGTAACGGATCCATATACATAATTCGTAACCGTTCCGGTTAATTGATCTGTGGCCGAGCCGTATACACGATCTGTAACCACAGCCTTGCCTTTCGTACCGTTGCTTACGATACTGTAAGTCAGCGGATTGCCAATCGCATCGCTTGCAGTCAAAGTACCGACTACAGCGGTATTTTGCGGAGTGGTGAGCTCCGAATTCCCCGCAACAGGTTTATCGTTCGGGATATCCAATAGTCCACCTCCTACCGGGGATTGCTGAATATTCCGAACAGCAGCCGAACCCAGACGTTCCTCCAGTTGCTTGAGGTACAAGCTTCGCGTAGACACATGCTGATTAAATTGGTCCCAGAAAGCATCTGTTCTTGGACGAAGATCATCTTTATTCGGAAGAAACGGCTTAGCCTTCGTTCCAATATGACCGATCACGTAGTTCTGAGCTGTTGGAGGCTGCTGCGCCGAGAGCAGGCCTTCCGTATTCCATGCTACATAGTTAGCGCCTGACCATCCATGTCCGCTTCCTAACCATCCGCGGTCTACAATGGCCATGGATGCCTTTACATTATCGTAAAGACCGCCTACAGACCAGCGGTGATGAGGCTCGCTTGTCGAGTGCTCGATTTGCGCTTCACTGTCAAGGAATACATTCGGGCCTAGAACGCGGCTATCTACCAAAAATGCGTGCCTGGCTGTTTCCGTGTATATCCTTTGCACAAGAGCCAATTGGCCTGACACGCTAATGCCATATCGATTCCCGCCGACAATAACACTTACCATATCAAGGACTTTGGAATCCTGCACAGTAACCCATTTCGCTGATCGTCCGACCGAGACCAAGCTGTGACCGAGATGATAGCTGGTAACATCTCTCATCCAAGCGTTCTTCACGCTTTCCAGCGCAGCGAATATCCAGGCGTGGTTATCGTCGGAAAAATAAGTCTGGCCGTTTAACGCTGAGGTTACCGATCCGGATACCTTTGCGGTTTTACTTCTATCAAATTCTGAATCGATTCGCATATTCTCGATACCCACCTGCTCAATCCGGTCGGCGTCATCGTATTTCATTAACAAGGCACCGCCCCAGCGGCGTTCTATCGAATTGGCTAGCGGAGCATCAACGGTGACGACGTTGTCTTTAATACCCGTGATGATCCTGTCAAAGTTCAAGTCAAAAGTCGGCCACTGCTGGGTAGCATCTCCCGCACCCGGTCTATCGACAATTTGATCCATCTCGATGTTGTGAATCCAGCGATCATTGCCTATGCGGCTGACCATGATCTTATCCCCTACTTTAAACTGCCCGGCATTCTCCACATGGAAGGAACGAGAGCCTGTAGGAACAAACAGATCCGTTACCGGAGTCGCCGTTTCTTGAAGAAGCAGCGGGCCGGATGCGCCGCCGACGGTCAGAACGGTTCTTTTTACGTTGCCGGCAGCATACATTATCGTTCCATCCTCGCCTTGCCCCTCGCCTCTAAGCACTACTCCGCTCGCTTTGATGGCAAGCGTACCGGCAACTTCATATTTGCCTTTCTTAAGCAGAACCGCTCCGCGGAATCCATCTGCAGACAAAGGCATCGTGGATACTTGATTGATCGCGTCCTGGATGCGTTGGGTATCATCCCCCTCACCCGGCTCAATCGCTACTCGTGCCTGAACGTCAGGCAGCTTAACCCCGCCGCCCTTATATCCGGCATTCGAGAAATCGATAATGCGATTCCCCTTGTAGTCAGGCACATAATCGAGGTTGCCGTCCGCATCAGGAAAGACGATGTTGCTTTGGCCGGTACGATTTACTGAAGGATCCAATACGGTGAAATAGAAGGAGTCATACACCAACGGTTTCCCTTCCTCTTTCACCTTCAAGCGAATTTCGTACAGCCCTGGCTGTTGAGCGACACCGGGGATTTGAAGCTGCTTGGCGGTACCGGATAACATAACCGTTTCCGGCAGCTGAACGACAGCTTGATTGGAATTAAGCAGGACTTCTCCGCTTACAACAACATTTTTATAGACATTGACGGAAACGGACGGATACGAATCACCTTGACCAAGCAGGGCTGGCTGGCCGATTTCCCGCTTCATGGTCGGGTGGTTCAGCCCTGTCTGGACAACAAGAATAGCAGGATCATAAACATCCAGCCAAACTCGTGCCTCCTGACTCTCGCCATTTAACACAGCCGTACCGGTTATTTGTGAAACTCCAGCTTGCAGCGCCACAACTCTGCCGTTAGGGTCTATTGAAGCTACGCCTGACTTGGAGCTGGTCAAATTTATTGCCGCTGCGGAAAGATCAGCCGTGGTTCCGTCGGTCATCTTCCCATTCAAACCCAATTGCAAAACCTCATTGGTGCTCATCGAGATGGTTTCATCAGATTGATAAGCACGAGCCGGTGGACTAGCAAAATAAACGCTTTGCAGCACATTTACTTCCGGCTGGGGAGGACCGCTGGAGTAAATCTCGATTTCGTCTACTTGGAAATTCGGGTTTGAAGCCGTTGTATTATTCAAGAAAAAGGTAACCTGGACATATCTCCCCGTTACTTCATTAAAAGCTGCCACTTGATCCGTCGTGGAGCCTGGCGTAATGGTCTTGGAATAAGCCTCGGACCAGCTCGATTTATTAGCTGAGTATTCAATCTTATAGCCAGTCAGGCTTGTGCTCGATTTAAAAAATAAATCCACTTTATTGAATGATTCCGCTTTACCCAAATCAATCTGAATCCAGACCTTTTGATCGTCTGTACGATCCGTACCTGAAGGCTGCCAATATTTTTTAATAGCACCGCTTTTATCTCCATCTACAGCAGCAGACGCAGGTCCGCCTGTCGTAGCCGGCGCATTGCCGGATGATTCCGAGCTTTTACCTGCCACTGTTTTGCCTAACGCCAAATTCACGGATGCTGCAGCCGCCTTGTCCGTCTGAAAGGTCAATCCGGCAGGTAAACATAACGTGACGATAAGAACTAAAATGAGCCAAGAGCTGATGGTTTGTTTAAATTTCATTCCTTCTTCTCCTTAGAAAACTATTTTTATAAGTCATTTTGTAATCGCTTTCAAAAAGATTGCGGTACGCCTGTACCGTGAACCTTCTATGAACCCTAACCGTAGTTTGGGTTCTGCTATCTATGTTGTTTCTGCTTCATAGACAGTAGTATTTGCAAGGCTTTCACGGTACCTGCCTGGAGTAACTCCTTCGAGTTTTTTGAATACGCGTATAAAAGCCAAATCGTTCATGTAACCGACCATTTGCGCAATTTGCAGATTGGTCAAAGCTTTGTTTTCCATAAGCGCCTTTGCCTGATCGATACGAATTTTAGAAATATAGTCCGTTATATTTTGCCCGCTGGCTTTTTTGAAAAATGTCGATATATACTGCGGAGTTTTCCCGCAATGGCTCGAAATCATAGCAAGGCCGAGATTCGGGTCCGTGCATTGACCGTCGATAAATCGCTTGATGTCGGCGAGCAGCTGATCGCTGTGATCACTTCGTTCTGACTGCAGCAATCGGATAAGCTGCTCGTAAAACCGTTTCGTTTTTACATGCATCTCTTGTGCGGTACTGCAGCCTTGGATCTGCTTAATGGGATCAAATATCCCGTCCTCTTCCATTCCGCTATAGCCGGTATTGGTGGCATTCATAATTTTAAGCAAGGTGCTAACCATATTGAAAAAAATACAGGTTCCAAGCTCAGGCGTTAATTGATTCGAAGAAAAATTAAGCTCATAAATAGTATCGAGCAGCTTTTCAACATTTTCAAAATCTCCGCTCTTCACCAGATTCATCAGCTGCGCCTCGGTCTCGATCGGATAATGATAGTGCAGCTCTGCATCCTTAATGTCATCGAAGCAAATAATTACACTTTGGCCCATGATCATTTTGTAATCTAACGCTGCAAGAGCTTCTTCATAGCCTTCACCGATCTCCTCAAGGCTTTTATGAACCTTGCTTATGGCCACAGTAAGAATCAGCTTAAAGCGCGTTTCGATGACATGCTTAATTGAACCGGCTAACGATTTGAGCTCGTCCGCAGCCTTCCCGTTCCCCTCGTTCTCAAAATTGATCAGCACCGCCAGGCGATCTCGGTCCAAATCGACGATGTACCCTATGTGACGCTCGTTGACCACATCCATTCCAATATTGGAAATAATAAACCGGATGAGAGCCCATTGTTTTTCTGATTGGTTATTAGTGAAGCAAGAAGCGTCATCCACTTGGATTACCAGAACGGCATACGAGTTATGTATAAAGGGTGATATGTCCATGAAGCCTAGTGACTCCTCAGAGTTGTTCTGGCTTAAATCGACATGTCCCCGAATCAAGCGGGACAAGAAATTAGCTCTCATTACAGGAGCCTGCTGGGAGAGCATGCCCCGCAGCTGCTTCTCCTCGACAAGCGAGCCCTCGATGGATTCCCGAATAAATTCATATTCGTCCCCCAAAGGACGCTTCAGAGTCCGTTTACCCTGCATGATGGCATTAACCATATTTTTGACAGGGCTATAGTTCCGGTAGGCAGCCAGATAAGCGAACCCGGCTCCGGCAACAAGACATAATATAAATAGCCAGAGCGCAGTCATCTTAATGGCATTAACCGGTTTCATATAAAGATCCTTCGGCATCACCGATATATATTTCCATCCTGCCTGGCCCGTGCTCGTGTAGGAAATCATCATGTCCTTCCCATTCAGAGAATAGTCGAACAACCCCGTCCCGTCCGTCGTCTGGGCATAGAAATCATCTGTCAGCGTATATTCATTCGAGGTGCTTAAGATCACTTTTTGTTTGTCATTAACAATATAAAGAGAGCTGTGGTTCGTCTCCTCAATCTGCTTCAACCGGTCTTTTATCTGCTGCTCATCAAGGAGAATGACTAAACTGCCACGAATATCCGAAACCTCGCGAACAGGTAACGACTGCACATAAGTGATGACGTTGATCGGCATTCTATCTTGATTATTCATCATCCCCATCCCCCCGTCTCTTTGCAGCATTGCAGTCGGGAGGTATTGCGTGTTGTGATAGCTGCCCAGCAGCTCCTTCATCCACTGCTCGTAACCCATATTCTCGTATTTGTAATAGCGTTCATAAAAGGTTCTCGAATCTGTTCGGATTGAAGGAGAAAGGATCGTGTCGCTGCCTTGAAAGTACACATAATAGTCTTTAATAAAGCCGCTATCTATTTTTTGATAGGTCTTTAGATAACGTATAAATTCAATTTCATTGTACCTGTCCTCGGAGCTCTCGTTGTTTAACATCAGATCAATCTTCGGGTTAAAAACAACTTGCTGCGCTAATTGATGGACTTCTTTAAAGTGATTATCCATGGTAAGGCGCAGCTGCTCCAGCATGGCCAAATTAGAGCGGCTTGCGTTGGCAATCATAATTTGCTCCACCTTAGTGTACAGAACGAAGCCGATCAATAAGGGCAGCAGCAAAATTACGATATTGGAAATTAACATGCTGATAAACACACTACGGCTGTTGAGCCTCTTATTTATGAGGAGTTCTCTAACATAAGGCAGCATAGTAAGATAACCTCCTCGAAATAGGGCTCCCAACATATAGAGGAAGTTCAAAAGGTCCCCCTTTTTGAACATTCATTTATCGTGCAAGCCCTCACATTTTCCGTGCATTATGCAAATTCATTCCTTAATCGCCCCGATCATAATCCCTTTGACGAAATATTTTTGCAGGAATGGGTAGAGGATCAGGATGGGTAAGGTGGAAACGATGATTGTGGCGTACTTAATCGTTTCCCCCACATCAATTTTGTCTAAGGTAGAAGCGCCGGTCATCATGCTGTCTGTGTTGTTGTTGACCAGAATCTCTCGCAAAATCAGCTGAAGCGGATACAACTCCCGATCACGCAAATAGATTAACGCGCTGAAATAGGAATTCCAGTGGCCTACCGCATACCACAAAACCATAACGGCAATAACCGGCATCGACAGCGGGATAATGACACGGAATAAAATCGTGAAATCGTTCGCACCATCCATTCGAGCTGATTCCTCTAGGCTGATCGGCACCTGCTGAAAGGCGGTACGCATAATTATCAGATTAAATGTGCTGATGGCACCCGGTATAATTAACGCCCACGGCGTGTTCAGCAGCCCCAAATTGCCTACAACCAGGTAAGTTGGGATCAGTCCCCCATGAAACACCATCGTGAACACGATAGCAAACATGATGAAATCCTTGAAATATACGTTCCTCCTGGAAAGAGCATAAGCGCCAATAGCCGTCATAAATAAGTTGACCGCCGTTCCAGCGACTACGTAGAATATTGTATTTTGATAGCCTGTGCCAATCATCGGATTATCTAAAACCGCTTTATAGGCGTCCAAAGTGAAGCCAAGCGGAATTAGCAGCAATCCCCTGTGCATAGCAACTCTCGTAGGATCACTTAGCGAAGCGAGCAGGACATAGAGAAATGGATACATAGTAATAAAGCAAAGAGTTACCATTAGAATGGAATTGAATACGCCGAATACCCTTTCACTTGAGCTAAGTCTCAAGATTGCTCCCCCTTACCATAGCTTATTTTCACTGAACCGTTTGCTGATACTGTTCGCACTAACGATTAAGATGAAGGAGATAACGGAGTTGAACAAGCCTACCGCGGCGGTATAGCTGTAGCTCGCCTCCAAAATCCCTTTTCGATAAACATAAGTGGAAATAACATCAGCGGTAGAGTACGTTGACGGATTGTACATCAACAGTACTTTCTCACTACCTACGCTCAGCATAGAGCCCATATTCAGGATCAGCAAAATGATAATGGTCGGCATAATGCCGGGGATAGTAATGTGCAAGGTCTGCTTCCATCTGCCTGCGCCATCCATTTTGGCGGCTTCGTACAGGGTTGGATCGATGTTGGCCATAGCAGCCAAATAAATGATGGATCCCCATCCAATCCCCTGCCAGACGCCCGAGGACACGAAGAGGAATCGGAACCATTCCGGCTCGCGCATGAATGCAATTGACTCCAAACCGAAGATGACGAGCAGCTGATTAATCAGACCGTCTCGGGCAAGAAAATCAACCATCATCCCTACAACAACCACGATAGATATAAAATGAGGCAGGTAAGAAATCGTCTGAACGATCCTCTTGAACATATTACTGCGAATCTCATTTAAAAGTAAAGCAAGAACAATCGCAGCGGGAAAAGCAAACAAGAGCTCATATATATTGATGAGCAGTGTATTTTTTATAAGTCTCCAGAAATAAAACCCATTGAAAAATTCAGCGAAATGTTGAAATCCGATCCATTCGCTCCCCCAGATTCCAAGACCCGGACTGAAATCTTTGAATGCAATCTGCAAACCGTACATAGGTCCATAATGGAAAATCCCATAATAGGCTAACACCGGCAGCAGCATAATATAAATGTATTTGTTTTTCTTTAAATCCTTTATTATAAACGCCAACTTGCTCTCCTGCACCCGGGAATTGGCGGTAAGCTCATTTTCCATCATCGCCATATAATCCACTTCCTTTCTTAACCAGATAACGGGCAGAGTTCAGCAGGGGATTCACAGATGATCCCCTACATGCTCCATATGCTGCTGTTATCTCTTGTTATATCTTTCAAGTGCAGCCTGTTGGATTTTTATGGCATCATCAATCCCCATGCTTTTCAACGTTTTCACATATTTATCGAAATTTTCAATAGGCTCGGCACCCATAACAAACTTGTTGTACATCTCATCCCTGTATGTATTTATGTCAGTCATGACTGCGGCATATTTGGTGCTTTCGTCTTTATTTGGAGTAACCGGCGGCATTTCCTTCTCGTTGGTCGGCGTCGACCAGATGTTAATGGCTTCCAATTGCTCCGGTATTTGACCTTGAAACTGCTCGGAATACCGTTTATCCTGTACCATGATTCCGTCCCAAGAAGCGCGGTTATGCTTGGCCATAGCCTGGCTCATTGGCAAGCCGTCAGGATTTTTCGTAACGATATCCGTATATTTCGGGTAGCCGTTCTCAAGCTTGTAGCTTACGCCTTCTTTACCGAAATTATAGAGCATATGTCCTTGCTCACCGTAGCCCATATCGAGCCATTTTACAGTTTCCACAATATTCTTATTGCTTGTAGTAATTGCCGCCGATTTACCCGGTACCGGCTGATCCAAATGCCCGTATTGCGGCTTGTCGCCGGATTTCAGCACAGGGTACGGCACTCCGGCCAGCTTAAAGCTTTTATCCTTCGGGGACATTAGGCTCATATATTTGCCAAGACCCCCGCCTGCATTGCCAATCATAGCTCCAAGCTGATTCCCGGTAACTTTAGCATCAAGAAGCTTACTGTCGGTTGCCGCAAAATCCTTATCAATGAGGCCCTCTTTGTACCATTTGCTCATAGTTGTCAAAAATTCTTTATAGCCTGGCTCAATAGGTCCGTATTTAACGGTATTTCCTTCTTTATAAAAGCTGTTCGGTATCCCATATGCTCCAATAAACGCATGAGAATTTTTCAATTCGGAGAGCGTCAGCAGAAGTGGGATTTCATCCGCTTTGCCATTCCCGTTCGGATCCTTCTCCTTGAACGCTTTCAGCACGTTGTACCACTCATCGATTGTAGCAGGCTCCTTCAGCCCTAATTTATCCAACCAGTCCTTCCGAATAATCGGTCCTTTAAAAACCTGCAAAGAACGGTCGCCGCGGATAAAATGAAACCCGATAATGCTGCCGTCATCTGTAGTCACCTGCTTTTTCCATTCCGGATTGGCTGCGAGTACTTTTTTATAATTTGGGGCGTATTTGTCTATGTAGTCATTTAACTTAATGACCCGATTATCTTTGATTGCTTTCTCGGGCCCTCCGGGGTAGACATTCCAGTTGTACTCGATCACATCCGGAAGTTTTTCGGAAGTAAGCATAAGATTGAACTGCTCTTTTTCTGCTGTCGCTCCCTGAGGAGGATGCTGGAAGTCTACCTTAACTCCGGTAATTCGCTCCATTTCCTTATAAGCTTCCATTTCATTGTAGCTTTTCATTGTGGCTGCAGCAGCAGGGTTAAACGCCGCCCAATAAGATAATGTAGTCAGCTTGGCTGCTGCCGCACCTTCTTTGGGCTCTGCTTTCTGGCTGGCCTTGTTACTTCCGGGCACACACCCTGACATCACAGATACAGTTAATGTTAACGTCAACGCTGCAGCGCCATATTTAGCAGGTTTATTCTTAAACAATAGTAAAGCCTCCTTCTTAATAAAAACCCTCGATTAAAATTTTGAAAAATCATAACCAAAAAATTTAAACAATCATAACAATAACCTTACAATATCGAAAGAGTGGGCCTGCATAAACATTGAATTTTACAGAAAGGCAGAAGATTATTAAGATTCGACGGCATACAATTTTTAAAGTGAACCTTCAAATATAAAGATACGGTCTAAATAACCCGTAAAACATGGATGTGAATAGACCAAAGTGGGCAAAACCCGTTAATCCCCAAATAAAACTTGTCACATTCGCCGACTCCTAAAGGGATGCTCCTGAATCATCCTTGGCTCGGGATCATAACCGGAGTGGTCGTTCGATTGATTATCCCAATAAAAACGAAAAAACGGAGAAATAGCGAAACTCTTCGTTCCGATATCTCTTCGTTTTTTGAGGTAAAAAACCCGCATTCCGTGATAACAAAACTGCCGCTTCACTTTCGACTTTTATATAGATAAGGCGTTTTTTCCAAATTGTAGCGTTGCAAACCTATTTACTTTTCTATAGAAACAAACAGGGAGTTGGTCGCCTTAGGTTCTTCCCTGAGCTTTGGCTGCTTGATCTTTAAATCAGTCTATCAGCCGGTATTCATCTCCATCAATCCAACCGTTTCTATCCATACCGTTAAAGCAGACACTTCTCACTTATTCAAATGATCCGTTAATCAACTTCCATCACTCCACATATTCCATATATATCCATTTACTTTATAACCCTTTCAATCCCATCGATCATACACGCTCATCACTACCTCCGTCTTCATCCATATCCACTAATCCGTACACTTCCATTGCTACTTAAATACCACCAATCCCATCAGCCCCCATCAATCATACATTTTCATCACTCTGTATAACTCCATTTGCTACTTAATACCACCGATCCCATCAGCCCCCATCTATCCATACACTCCCATCACTCCGTACACTTCCATTTATTACTTAAATCTCACCATTCCCATCAGCCTCATCTATCCATACGATTCCATCCATCTCCACCAATCCATACACTTTCATCACTACGTACACCTCCATTTACTACTTAAATTTCACCATTCTCATCAGCCCCCATCTATCCATACACTACCATCACTCCGTACACTTCTATTTACTACTTAAAGCTCACCATTCCCACCAGTCTCCATCAAATTATCGGGAAAAAGTCCCGTTAGTTAACCCTCTACACAGCATTTCTATCCTTTAACTGGAAATTCCCATGCTAATTCTACCTCTTTATCCGACTTTTCCAAATATCAGCTGATTTAACGTGAGGATTTCCAGTTAGATGGGTCATAAACGGTATTTAAGCTATATTAGCGGGAGATTTTCCATCTATTTCCGAAGGCATCGTAAATCATAGACCCAGTCTCCTGGGATGGCAACGAGGAGTACAGATTCACTTACCCCATCCCTAAAACATATAGAAGGGTAAGAAAACCCCTTCATTCGAAGCCCCTCGATGAAGATACCTTCATATATCTAAGCGGTAGTTTTCTTGCAATATCAGACTAGTCTGGCTCGGATGAATACTTATTCATTCGGAAAATCGCATTAAAAAAAGCCTGATTTCTCAGGCTTTTTTTAATGTAGCTATCAAGTTTACGAATGGAAATCTTGTCCCGAACGTACTTCCTTAACATAACCAGCGCGAATGACAAAATCACCGAAGTGTTCGCCTTCCCACCGCTCCTTGGCATATTGTGTAACAATCGGTTCCAGCGACTTCAGAATCTCCGCCTCGCCGATGTTTTCCTTGTACAGCTTATTCAGTCGGTTTCCGGCAAATCCGCCTCCCAAATACATGTTGTATTTGCCAGGTGCCTTGCCAATGAACGCGATTTCCGCCAACATCGGACGGGCGCATCCATTCGGACAGCCGGTCATACGAATGACGATCTCCTCTTCGCGCAACCCTACTTCCTCAAGCATTGGCTCAATCTTATCCAGCAATGTAGGAAGATAACGCTCTGATTCCGCCATTGCCATCCCACAGGTCGGGAATGAAACGCAGGCCATGGAATTTCTCCGCAATGCCGAGTGGTAAAGCCCATCGGAGAGCCCATGCTCCTTGATCAATTCTTCAATCTTTTTCTTCTTCTGGCTGCTCACATTGCCAATGATCAGGTTCTGATTGGCAGTCAGGCGGAAATCCCCGGAATGCACCTTGGCGATTTCTCTCAAACCCGTCATCAGCGGGTAGCTGTCCGTATCTCTAATCCGGCCATTCTCGACAAAGAGAGTGAAATGCCATTTCCCGTTGCTTCCCTTAACCCAGCCATAACGATCACCGTTATGGTCAAAATGGTAAGCACGCGCTTCTTCAAGCTTCCAGCCTAGACGATCATGCAGCTCGTTGATGAACCAATCGATGCCGCGGTCGTCGATGGTGTACTTAAATCTTGCATGTTTACGTACGGAACGATCCCCGTAATCCCGTTGAATCATGACCGTCTTCTCGGCAACGTCAACGATCTGCTCCGGCAAACAGAATCCAATCACTTGGGAAATCTGCGGATAGGTTTCAGGATCGCCGTGAGTCATCCCCATCCCGCCTCCTACGGAGATGTTGAAGCCCTTCAGGCGTCCTTCTTCAATAATCGCTATGAAGCCGAGATCCTGAGAGAATACATCTACATCATTGGAAGGAGGAACAGCCATACCGATTTTAAACTTCCGCGGCAAATAAACAGGCCCATAGATAGGCTCTTGTTCTACCGCGTTATCTTGGCTGTCTACTACTTTCTCACCGTCAAGCCAAATCTCATGATACGCTCTTGTTCTTGGATCAAGGTGATCGCTGACACGACGCGCCCACTCGTACACTTCAGTATGAATCTCGGACTGATACGGATTTGGGTTACACATAACGTTACGATTTACGTCGCCACAGGCTGCTAACGTGCTTAGCATCGCATCGTTCACTTCTGCAATCGTCTTTTTCAAATTCCATTTGATTACACCATGCAATTGGAAGGACTGACGCGTTGTCAGACGAATGGTTCCATTCGCATATTTCTGTGCGACACGGTCCATCATCAACCACTGATCCGATGTTACGACTCCACCCGCCGCGCGTACGCGAAGCATGAACTGATAAGCCGGTTCAAGCTTCTGCTTGTTCCGTTCGTTGCGCAAATCCCGATCATCCTGCATGTAGCTTCCATGAAATTTCATCAATCTATTATCATCTTCGGGTATCGACCCCGTGATTACATCTTCAAGTGTCTCCGCGAGGCTCCCCCGCAAATAGTTGGTTCTGCGTTTGATAGCCTCTACATCACTGTGCGGCGCACTGTTGGGCGAAAGTAAATTATTTTCTGACATGCTTGCTTTTCTCCTCTCGCAATCCCTAGGACTTGGGTCTAGTAGACATCCCGCTGATAACGTTTCTGCTGTTGCATGCGGGTCAAATATTCAGCAGCTTCCTCTGGGCTAAACTTGCCCTCTTGTTCGATGATTGTTGTCAGAGCAGCATGGACGTCATGCGCCATTTTCTTCTCATCGCCACAAATGTACACAGAAGCACCTTCCTGAAGCCATTGGTAAAGCTCACGGCTCTTTTCAAGCATCCGATGCTGTACATACACTTTCTTATCGGTATCACGGGAGAATGCGACATCCATACGTGTCAGCACACCCTGTTTAAGCCAACGCTGCCATTCCGTCTGATAAAGGAAATCCGTGGAAAAGTGCTGGTCGCCATAGAACAACCATGTCTTCCCTGCGGCTCCTGTTTCTTCCCTTTCTCCTAAGAAAGCTCTGAACGGAGCAACGCCCGTACCTGGTCCAATCATAATGATCGGCGTATCTGCACTCTCTGGAAGCTTGAAATTCGAGTTAGACTGAATGTAAACCGGCAGCGTGTCGCCCGATTGGATTCGCTCTGCAAGCTGAACGGAACATACACCGTATCGTTCTCTTCCACGAGTCTCATAACGCACGGCGCGGACGGTAATATGCACTTCATCCGGGAACGCTTTGGAGCTGCTCGCGATGGAGTACAAGCGAGCCGGGATTTTCCGAAGAATCGCTACGAATTCGCCTGCGGATACACCTTTTAGCGAGTAGTCCTGCACCAAATCCAACAGATCACGCTCGTTAAGATAAGCTCTGAGCTCCTGCTCATGTCCTGCCTGCAGCAGCTCTTCAAGTCCGTTGCTTGAAGTAAGCTTGGCCGCTTGCTCCAGCAGTGGCTTGGTCAGCACGGTAATCTCATAATGTCGAAGAAGCGCCTCTCGTAATGGAAGTTTATCTCCATTCTTATTAATGCTAACAAGCTCTTCCGCTTTCCAACCCATCGCTTCGATCAATTCGTCTACAAGACGAGGATGGTTCTCCGGATAAACTCCCAAGCTGTCGCCAGGTTCATATTGAAGATTAGATCCCTCAAGAGAAATTTCAACGTGACGAGTTTCCCGGTCCGATCCGCGGCCGTTTAGATTCAAATTCTCCAACACCTCGGCCTTAAACGGATTCGATCTCGAATATTCCGATTCTGTTTCACTCGCGACTGCCGCACCGGCTCCAACGCCAGATGCCGGGGCGGACGATGCCTCGCTTAGAGAGGCTACAATATTATTCATCCACTCCGCAGCAGGCTCGTCATAATCCACATCGCAGTCTACACGCGGGATAATCCGTTTACCGCCAAGCTCCTCAAGACGCTTGTCGAAATCCTTGCCCGTTTGACAGAAAAACTCGTAGGATGTATCTCCCAGACCAAGCACAGCAAACGGCTTGCCCTCCAATTGAGGCGCTCTCTTGCTATGAAGGAACTCGTAGAAAGGAATCGCGCTATCCGGCGGATCTCCCTCTCCTTGGGTACTCGCCACAATTAGCAAGTTTTGGACATTTTTTAAGCCATTAGGCTTAAAGTCGCCCATCGAGGAGAGCGTTACCTTAAAGCCTTGCTCTTCCAGCTTTTTGGACACCTTCTTCGCCAACCCATGACTATTGCCTGTCTGCGATCCGAAGAGCACGGTCACTTCCTTGGGAACGACGGCTACACTCACTGGTGCAACTGCCGATGGCGCAGCAACAGGCGTTACCGCAGCTGCCGCTCCCTGAAGAGCCGCAAGATATCCGCTCAGCCAGATCCGTTGACCTTCTGTTAGCGTTGGCAGCAGGCGATTAAGCAGTTCAGCTTGCTCTTGATTAAAAGGACTGTTTGTTACTTGAAATTCCAACTTTATCCACCTCACGCAGCATGTAATGATAATAATCCCTAGTATTAGTATCTAATTAATTTTTCGCTCTCTTGACCCTATCATAGCACAAGGAAGCGGTCAATTAGAATGATCTTATAAGTTCTATCAGTTATATTGATAAAGAAGGCATATGCACGTCAATTAACTGCTTTTACCTATTATTTGCCCATCATCAGCCGCCAGAATCAATCAAGCTCCCAAGCAAATATTTCCACGATCAGTTACCCTGTTATATAATACTTGTATCCGTGCCGGCCGCTAGATCCGGTAACCTACGAAGGATAGGAGAACTCATATGGACATTATTCAGATTGCTACGCATTTAATAGATGAAGATACGGATCAGCCCAGATATCAATTCGATGAAGACTCGCTCCAGGAATTAATGAACAGCATCGAGGAGCTTGGCCTGCTATCGCCAATTAAAGTGAGAACGACTCCGGATGGTCGATATAAAATCATTTATGGAAACAGACGATACAAAGCATGCAAAACATTGGGCCGGCCTACGATCCCTTGTATTGTATCTACCGTGACGGATGAGCTGGAAATTTATTTGGAGCAAATTGCCGAGAATTTGACAAGAGAAGGCTTTTCCCCGATCGAGGAGGCCGAAGCTTTCAACAAGCTTATGAACGATCCGAAGTTCAGTAGCTCAACCAAATTTCTCTCCAGCAAGCTTGGCAAGCCAGAATCCTACATTAAGAACAAATGCGATTTGCTGAAATTCAGCAATGCCGTTAAAAAACGGATCGTAAGCGGCACCGATATAAAAAAAGATAAGCTGACGGAACAGCAGCTGCTGCCGATCAAGGATTTGCCGATGGAGCATCTCGACGCACTCGCTTTGATAATTGCCAGAGACGAGGTGCCGGTAAGTGATGTCAAAAAAATCGTCAAGCTGTTTAAGGACAAAGATATTTCTAACGGCACCAAGGACAAGCTCCTATACAAATCAGGACGTGAGTTACTGGAAACCTGGTCTGTGTATGAGCAAAATAAAGCTGAGAGAGCCAAGCCCCCTGCAGAGCCAAAGGCCGAGGCGAAAAACAATAAGCAGAATCACAACAGCAGCAATACCCCTTCAGCAGAGAAAGAAACCGCAAGCACTGCAGCGGCTGCAAATGAACGTGCAAATAAAGAAGCTGCTGCAGCACCTATCGAGAGCAAGCTTCAACAGCTGCTGGCTTTCCTGCCTGCTCACTATCCACTGCCATCTGAAGTAGAGCAAATTTATCCTAATGATGAAGAAAACTTTATAAACAACGTTGATCTTCTCATTAGCAATATGGAGAAGCAGCTGGCAGAGTGGAAAAATGTACGAGAACTAGTCAAGTCCAAAGGATCAGCAGCAGAAATTGAAATGATTAAACAATAAACACAGGGCAATGATGTTACTACTACATACAAACGGAGCGAAACTTACATGGCCTATAATTTTGACGAAATCGTCGATCGTGAGAACACGAACGGCATCAAATGGGAGAGCGTGCAAGACATCTATGGCGCGTCTGATTTACTTCCCTTGTGGGTGGCGGATATGGATTTTCGGGGACCCGCCCCCGTCATGGAGGCTTTGAAGCAGCGGGCGGAGCTCGGCGTTTTCGGCTATACGGAACGTCCCGATTCATTATACGAGGCAATTGAAGGCTGGGTGCTGCGCAAGCATCAATGGAGGATCGAGAAGAACTGGATATGCTGGTCGCCTGGTGTCCTTCCCGCCTTGACCGCCTGCATTCAAACTTTCACCAAGCCAGGAGACCGGATCATTATCCAGCCCCCGGTATATCCGCCATTCTTCAAGGTAGTGAAGGACAACGGCCGCGAGCTGGTGACGAATCCGCTGCGTTATGTGAATGATCGATATGAAATCGATTTTGAGGATCTGACGAATAAATTCCGCACTACAGGGGCTAAAATGCTCATACTGTGCAGTCCGCATAACCCGGTTGGCAGAGTTTGGACCCGAGATGAGCTCAGCCGGATTGAAGCCATCTGCACGGAATTCGATGCATTAATTATCTCCGATGAAATTCATGCCGATCTGACTTATCCGTCTTTTCAGCATATCCCTATGGCGTCGTTGTCAGCAGGGGCTGCGGAACGGACCATCGTCTGCTTCGCACCGAGCAAAACATTCAATCTGGCCGGTCTGCAGTCCTCCTATATCCTAATCCCGAACAAGGAGCTGCGCATCGCCTTCAACAAAACGATGGCCCGAGGCCATCTATCGATGAGCAATACATTCGCGATTACTGCTTCGGAAAGCGCCTATCGGGATGGGGATGAATGGCTGGAGCAATGTCTCGCCTATATCCGTGCCAATATCGATTACGCAGCGGAATTCTTCGCCCTGCATATTCCCGAAATCAAGATGATTAATCCCGAGGGCACCTATTTGCTCTGGCTTGACTGCAGCAGACTCGGCCTGGATACAGCAGAACTAAGACGCTTCATGGTGAAGGAAGCCAAGCTCGCTCTTAACGAAGGCATCAGCTTCGGGACAGAGGGTGAGGGTTTCATGAGGATGAATGCAGCTTGTCGACGAGCTACCATTGAGGAGGCTCTTCAGCGCTTATTGAATGCAGTTAAAGCCCGACGTTAACAGCCTAAGCTAGTACAGGAATCTCCATAAATAAAAAGTGGCATAAGACTCCCAATTTGTCCAAGTTGAAGATAGCTGCAGGATTTCATTTTTCGTCGGTTTATTTTCGGTGCCCTGAAGATGTTTAATTGAATTGTGAAGACCCACATCATCTATCGGAAAAGCCGACGGAAATCTCAAGCAGCGCATCAAAACATAATTAGCCGTCCATGGACCAATGCCCCTGACTTTGACCAACATTTTCTCCGCTTTCTTATCATCTCCTGCGTTCAGCAGAAGCTCTTTGGTCAGTTCCCCGGCAGCGATGAGCCTTGCCACGCCAATAAGATACTCACATTTCTTAACCGTCATTCGCAATAATCCCAGGTCTTCAACCGTCAGTGCGGCAATTTCATCCGGTGTAGGGAATAACCAATACAATTCCCCCTCACATTCCAAACCGCGACCGAAGGTTTCCACAAGCCTTCTTTTCAATGTGTAAGCAAACGTAAGGTTTATTTGCTGTCCAATGATTCCCCAGCAGATCGCTTCGAATAAATCGGGGATGCCTATAGTACGCAGTCCGTAGAATGAATCCACAGCCCGCTGCAGCAGCGCATCGGTTCTGGCCATTTCGTAAAACGGAAGCAGATCGGTATCCAAATCGAACCACTCCCTCACATATCGCGCGACCTCTGCACGAACCCATCGCCGGGAAGGCGTTGTCTCTCCTATAAAACGAATAGTCATCACGTTCTCAGAGTTCGAACTAATTTCAACGACAGGTGTTTCTTGCCCAACCGGTATAGCTTTGTAAATCTTCTGATCCCTGGTATGGAACAAGCACTCATCAGGGGAGTTGGACATATATTTCATATTTTCAGCAAAGCTGAATTCCTTCGGAGTAATCAATATCAACTCCTGCTTGTTATCTTCCCATGAGCCCTTTGGCAGACCGGAGCAGCAGTTTTTGCACGAACGATAGCCAGCCCGTTCCGCCTCTGCTCGCGACTCAAACCGTACCGTGTTTTCCGGCTTGGGTTGTCCTGTACACCAAGGGAAACAGTATATTTTCATTGTTTTGACACCTGTAAAATAGGGAGCATCCCACTCCTCATCAACTCTCTTTATATTCATAAATATCCTCCATTCATCGCGGTACCACTCCACATTTAGTTTTAACATAAAAAGTGTTCGAGCGATTTCGATATCTTGCTGTTACATTCGAAAATGCGTACACGGGGCCCCTATCGGGGGTATACTGTGTGTGGAGGTGAGGCAAATGAATGATTTTAAAGGGCAAAGACATGTGGACACGTCCAGTTTAAAAAACGCTGCAGATACAGCTGATACCCATGAGGAGCTTATGACAGAGGAACAATGGCGAGCAATAATCCTTAACGATGCATCTTACAATGACAAGTTTATTTACGCGGTAAAAACCACAGGTATTTTTTGCAAGCCCTCTTGTAAATCCAGAATACCCAAAATGGAAAATGTGCGCGTTTTTCAAAATGCCAAGCAAGCACTATCCGCTAATTTCCGTCCATGCAAACGATGCAAACCGACCGGTGAGCGATTGCCGGATCATGACTGGGTAGATCAAATAACTCAATACATCGACAACAATTACATTGAAACGCTAACGCTGGCAAACTTGGCGGATATGTGCCACGGCAGTCCTTATCATTTGCACCGCACCTTCAAACGGATTAAGGGGATAACGCCGGTCGAGTATGTCCAGCAAACGAGAATAAATAAAGCCATCGACCACCTCATTCATACGGATAAAACCATTATGGATATTGCTTTGACAGTAGGCATGCCCAATGCACCTTATTTTATAACCCTGTTCAAGAAGAAAACCGGACATACACCTGCCGACTATCGACAAATATACAGCAAAAAACACGCTAAGGAGGCGCTGCACAGTGGAAACAAAAACTAATCCCGTTATTTACTGGACATTGCTGGTTCATGAGTCATGGAGCCTGTATATGGCCGCAACCTCAAGAGGGTTATGCTACGTAGGTTCTCTCAATAAACCTTTTCAAGAATTATCAGATTGGGCTAAAAGGCGCTTTCCAGGCAGCATATTGACTCAAGACGATGAAAGGCTGCAGCTCTATACAGCAGAATTAGTCGAGTATCTCGAAGGAACACGGAGTGCTTTTACCGTACCCTTTGATTTCCATGGAACCTCATTTCAGCTTGCCGTATGGGATGCACTCTGTAAGATTCCGTATGGACAAACCCAAACCTACTCGGATATTGCCGACCTTATTCAAAAGCCTTCGGCAGTACGTGCAGTTGGAACGGCTATCGGAGCCAATCCGGTATTGATTACCGTACCGTGCCATCGGGTGATAGGGAAGGACGGCTCGCTTACAGGCTACCGGGGTGGTCTTGATATGAAGACGCAGCTCCTGCAGCTGGAACGCGAAAGCTCGTTAGCCGTTGGGGGGAGTCAGGCCTATGCCTAACCGGCTTGCAACACGTATTGCCGCATTAGATTGGAGCTCGCTGCAGAAATCGCTGGATGAGCAGGGCTACGCTGAGGTTCCTGTCCTGCTGGATCAAGAGCAGTGCACTGAAATCATGAATACGTACGAGGAAGCAGCCTTTTTCAGAAGCACTATTGATATGGCCAGATATCGGTTCGGAATCGGGGAGTACAAATATTATCAGGCCCCGCTTCCAGACTTGCTCCAGCAGCTTCGTGAGGGCTTTTACCCCGAGCTTGCCCTGACCGCCAATCGTTGGCTGGAGAAGCTTGGCCGCAATACGGTATATCCGCCGGCACTCCCGGCATTTCTCGATCTTTGTCACCAGCAGGGGCAGCTGCGCTCGACACCATTAATTCTTAAATACGAAACCGGAGGATACAACTGCCTGCATCAGGATTTGTATGGTGAAGTATTTTTTCCCTTTCAGGTGGTATTCGCTTTAAATCAGAGAGGGGAGGATTACACTGGCGGAGAGTTTCTGCTGACCGAGCAACGGCCGAGGGCTCAAAGCAGAGGGCATGTGCTTACGCTGGAGCAAGGCGCAGGAATTATCTTTCCTACGAATCATCGCCCGGTACCGGGAGCGCGCGGCTACTATAAAACCACGCTTCGGCACGGAGTCAGCACGATTACTTCTGGTGCGAGGTACAGTCTGGGTATTATTTTCCACGATGCCAAATGAAGTCTGGATACCTTTCTCTTAAAAAGAAAAGAGGAGCTCATAAATTCGATGAGCCCCTCCATTATATTTTGTCGCCTAATACTCTTATGTTTAACGTGATATTGTGCCAATATCGTTAATCTTCACGCTTAAACTGCAATCAGCCGCTTCGCCGCGTGCTTCCTGAACAGGAGTGAAGCCCTTCATTTTCGTATTAAATGATGTTATGTATTCCGTAAGGTCAGTATGATCTATCGTTACCAGCTCCGTCGTTACCTGATCATCCTCAAGCTCAACAATACGGAAGGCTGGAATATCCAGACATGCCGCAGTTTGAATGTAATGCCATCCGTCCTGCCGCACTATGGAATTCACATGATTATGACCACAGAAGTAAAATCCAAAGCCCTGCTTCTTGTTCAAAACAGCCTTCATATCAATATCCGGATGGATGGAAAGCTTCTCCATAGTTGAGCAAGCGGTTGTATCGTAGACCGGATGGTGAGCGAAAACAAAAACCGGTTTTTCCCCTGATTCTACAAGCCTGGCTTCCAGCCACTCCAATTGCTCTTCGTCTATCTCGCCTCCCCAGTCGGACTTGTTCATTTCCTTGGTAGAGTCGAGGAAGATGAGCATAGCTTCATCCAATTCAATGGAACGGTAACGCTGCTGTCCGGTAATGACCAAAATGTCCGCCTTGGGAATTGAATGCGTATCATGGTTGCCCAATACATGGATGAAATTGCATTGGCCGCCTTCTATACGATCAAACACATAACCGAATTCCTCTGGAAATCCATCATGCGTAAGATCACCTAATGAAATATGGAATTGCCCATCCGTATTCACGAATGTATCAAGCATGACCGAATAAGCTCGGTCTCTTGCCTCTTTCATCTCCTCGGCTCCGTCCTCCATCCGTGAATAATGAAAATCTCCCATAAGTACAAGCCGCATGGAATACTACCTCCTGGTTTTTGAGTAACTGCAACCAAATGTCTCACTAGTTAACACACTTAATATTTGATCTGTTTTAGTGATAGACGCTATAATGAGATAGCTTTTCAAAAGCTCTTCCCCATTTATTAACAGCATAGGACACAATTATTATCGCAGTATTAATGGGGCGTCAAGGTATTATTATACAGCTATTTTCATGAAATTTACATACATTGGTAACAATAAACAATCAAATCATTAGGTGGGAACTTCATGAAAGACAATGTGGTTATACCAGTCTGGTCCATAGGAACATTCCTAGTCGTCATGAATACAACTATGTTTAACGTCTCCTTACCGGAAATTATAGCCCAGCTTCATATAACGGCCGGACTTGCTTCCTGGATCGTATCGGGTTATTCGATTGGCTTTGCCTTGTCCACGATTATATTTAGCCGTTTGTCCGACTTCATACCCATCCGTAAGCTTCTGGCTATAGGACTAACCTGTCTCGGAGTGTCGTCTGTACTAGGATTTATGGCTCAAGGCTTCGATCTGCTGCTAACAGCCCGACTGCTGCAATCCTGCGGCGCCGGCGCCATGCCAGGGCTTGGGATGGTGCTCGCCAGCCGCTACGTGCCATTTGAACGAAGAGGACGCGCCATTACTATGATAGCCTCCGGAAGCGCCCTGGCCTTCGGGGTAGGTCCGGTCGCCGGAGGGATAATCACAGAGTTTTTCGGTTGGCAGGAGCTATTTCTCGTCACTTGTCTGGTCATTCCTTTGGTCCCCGTACTTTGGAGATTGCTGCCTAAGGAAGAACAGAAGAAGGTCCGGTTCGACTTTGTCGGTGCCGCTCTTATTGTAGTGACGGCTGCTGCACTATTAATTGCCATTGCATCGTTATCTGCGATCTTTTTAATCGTCAGCATTGCAGCGGCTATCCTTTTATTCAAACATTTGTACAAAGCCAAGGAGCCGTTCATCCAGCCATTGTTGTTCCGAAATTCCGGTTACCGCAAATTAATTTTCATGGCATTCTCGGCATTTGTGCTCAACATGTCCATGCTGTTTCTTATGCCTCTTATACTAGCAAACGGCTTCCATAAATCAGCTGCAGCTGTAGGATTAATGATCTTCCCCGGTGCAATATTGTCAGCATGTCTAATGAACTTTGTCGGGCGCTGGATAGACCGGTATGGCAATATGCGGTTCTTATTGGCTGGACATATTCTAATGGGGCTTTCACTAGTCCTCATATCCCTGGGAATCCATATATCAGCCTTTGTCATAACATTTGCCTACTTGATATTTGCCCCATCCTTATCAACCATTACATCCACCCTATCCAATGAGGTGTCGCGTATTCTTCCCAAGGAACAGATCGGCTCCGGAATGGGCCTTTCCCAGCTATCGCAATATATGGGAGGCTCGTTCGCAGTTGCCCTGTGCGGGCTGCTGATCGTTTGGCAGGATGGGATTGCTCCATTGTTTGCTTATCAGCATATTTATATATTGTTGGTTGTTGTCCTGCTGCTTTCCTTTTTCATGCTGCGCAGGTATACAAAATCCAGGCAGCCGATTAGAACAGACCTTGACGCGTGATATCCTTAGCAAACTTAAACTATAGTCGTTACTAAAAGGCTGTCGAAAAGTTATTGTTGGAAATTTCAGCCTCCACTCGGTAGTATTGAAATGTAAAAGAACCTTCAATTCCACTTTATATAGTAGAGTTGAAAGGTTCTTTTTTTTACGGGATTCAATTGTTTGGCTTTATCCTTTTGGGAGCAGCTTTTGTTTAACGCATACGTTTGAACTGAGAGTTAGCCAAGTTGCTTCCTCCTCAGCCTTACGGCTCAGCTACGAAACGCTCCAGCTCGGCAATAGCCAACCCGGCAAAGAAAGAGGCGCTGATTGGCAATGCTCGCTCATCGACATCGAAAGCGGGATGATGCCATTCCTTCTGCCCCCCTGTTCCCATGAATGCGAAGAATCCTGGAAGATGCTTTTGGTAAAAAGCAAAATCCTCGCCAGCCAATGACTGCTTGGGCGTAACAACATGGATACCAAGCCGTTCTGCCGTCCTCCGTGCGGCTTCCGCCAGCTCTGCATCGTTATTAACGGGTGGCGGCCCTTGAATCCAACGCACGGCAGCCTTCGTTCCATATGCCGCTGCAATGCCGTTTACGACCTCGCCGAATCTCTCTATTACCCGAGTGCGCACCAGCTCATCGAACGTCCTCACCGTGCCGTCCAGCACTGCCGTATCAGGAATGACATTCCAGGCTGTTCCACTGTTTAGACGGGTTACACTGATAACTGCGCTGTCGAGCGGGCTTACGTTGCGGCTGACAATCGTCTGCAGTGCCGTAACCAAATGAGCAGCAGCAACAATCGGGTCGACACTGGCTTCGGGTACAGCTGCATGTGACCCGATACCTTCAAACTCCACGAGAAAGCCGTCGGCCGCAGCCATCAGCGGTCCTGATCGGATACCGATCGTGCCGACTGGCAGATCCGGCTTATTGTGCATGCCATAGATTGCACGCACTCCCTCCAACGCACCGCTCTGCAGCACTTTCTCTGCACCGGCCGCCTTCTCCTCCGCAGGCTGGAACACGAAGCGAACCGTCCCTGGCAGCTCGTGCTCCTTCTCTTTAAGCAATAAGGCTGCACCGAGAATGGCTGCGGTATGGAAGTCGTGACCGCAAGCATGCATCTTGCCTGTATTCTTGGAAGAGAAGGGCAGTCCCGTTTCCTCCAGAATGGGAAGAGCATCAATGTCAGCTCGCAAAGCTATGACAGGTCCCCCTTGCAGTCCCCCCACCTCGGCAATTAGCCCAGTTTTTAGGGGAAACTGTGCGGCGATCCGAATCCCGGCTTCTTCCAGCCTTTCGCGAATATACGCCGTTGTCTCATATTCCTCATGAGACAGCTCTGGATATTGATGCAGGTGACGTCTAATATCCAACAGCTGTTGCTCGATTCTCTCGTTGATTATGATGGCTCCATCGCCGCCCTTTACTGTCATAATGCCGCCTCCTCAGCGAATGTTTCCACCAGCAAGCTGAGCTTCAAATAAGTTGGGATTCACAACTTTTCGCAGCAAATGCATAGTACCATCCCCGTTGCCCCGGTCAATCGAATCTATTCTCTCATACCCTTTTCGTTCATACATAGCCAAAAGCCACGGATGCTTCTCAGCAGTAGCCAGTGTAAGGGCAGACGCTCCCAGTTTATCCCTGATAATCGTTTCCTCCACCCAAACAAGCAGTTCCGTGCCAAGCCCTAGTCCTTGATACTCTGGCCCCACCGCAAACCATTTGACGAAAGGAAGGTCAATGTTCCACCTGTTAAGCTTCTCCTTCGACAATGTCAAGGTTGCGGCGATTTCTCCATCCAATTCCAAGACATAGCATTCATTCTTCAGGATATTATCTTGAACGAGGGCAAGATTTGCGTTAGCCGCAGGCCATTGAAGCTTCAGCTCCCTAATCGTCACATAGGCTTCATAAATAACATGACGCAGCCTTTCAGCATCCTCCAAGGTGGCAAGACGGTATACTTTACTCATATTATTCACCCTTTCTCAGGTAAAATAGATAGCTAATGCGGTTTCCTCCTATATGGAATAGGACAGCTCCGGCCTAATCCGTCTTAGAAACTGCTTCGTCCGTTCCTCTTTTGGCTCGTTGAACAGCTCGGCAGGTTTTCCTTCTTCAACAATGACACCTTCATCCATAAAAACGACATGGCTCGCAACATCCTGCGCGAAAGTCATCTCATGGGTGACGATGACCATCGTTATCCCCTCCTTGGCAATCTTACGAATGACCGAGAGCACTTCCCCGACCAGCTCGGGATCAAGCGCTGAGGTTGGTTCATCGAACAGGATAACTGCCGGATTCAAGGCCAGCGCACGTGCAATGCCTACGCGCTGCTGCTGGCCTCCGGACAGCTGGGAGGGATACGAATCCAGCTTGCTTCCGAGCCCTACTTTCTCCAACAGCTCGACACTTCGCCGACGCGCTTCGTCCTTCGACTGCTTCTTTACGATCACAAGTCCTTCCATGACGTTCTCGAGCGCCGTCTTATGACGGAACAGATTGTACTGTTGGAATACCATCGCTGTCTTTTGGCGCAATTGATGGATTTCTTTTTTACTGGCCCGTTTACAATCTACGCTGAAATCATCAATTGTAATGAAGCCTTCGTTTGGTTTTTCCAAATAGTTCATGCACCTCAGCAGCGTCGTTTTACCAGAGCCGCTCGGTCCCAGTATCGCCACCACTTCGCCCTTATTTACCGTTAAGTCGATGCCCCGGAGTACCTGGTTACAGCCGAATGATTTCGTGATTTTGGTTAATGTAATCATGGGTTATCCTCCTCCCATATCTCTTGCCAGCCAAATATACCTAGTACTAACAACAGTGGTAGCTATTAATCCGGTCTGCTCGATGGCCCTTGAATATTAAGCCACGCCGCCCTTGCTGTACACATTCAAACGTTTCTCCAGTAAGCCTGAAATATGCTCCGCTATTATGGTCAATATCCAATAGATTACAGCGGCTGCAATAAAGGCCTCTAAATATTTCCAATTTCTCATAGCCACAATATGTGCCGTTCCGTTCACTTCCTGTAAGGAAATGGTGAAGGCAAGCGAAGATCCGTGCAGCAATCCGACGAATTTGCTTAGCAGATTCGGCAGGCTAGCCATCAGGGCCTGAGGAATGACGATGCGCCTCATCGCTTGCGAGGTTGTCATGCCTACCGAATAAGCCGCTTCCAATTGTCCGATGCTGACCGACAAGATCCCGGAACGAATCGTTTCCGACATATAAGCGCCGATATTCAACGTAAACGCAACGAAGATAAACATAATCAGGGGAATGAAGCTGGAGCTTATCCCCCAGCCATACCTCACCGACAGCGCATCGAGTATCATTGGAAGAGCAAAATAAACTAACATAATATGGAGCAGCAGAGGCGTCCCACGGAAAAAGGAAACATAGAATTGAGCTATCCGATGAATGTATTTGACCTTGTACATACGCACGAAGGCTACAACGACTCCGACGATGAATCCCGTAAACAAGGGCACAATAGAAATGACCAAAGTAAGCGGCAGCGCCTTAAGCATTGCCAGGAAAGCCTCTATGATAAAGCTGAAGTCGATCTGGATATCCCATCCCCTCCTCTTTAATTAATAGCAGCGACATGCTTTTCATATTTGGATAAGCTGCGTTCTACCCTGCGGTATGTGTACTCGAAGATAAGAACTATCGTGTAATAAATGATCGAAAGCGCGATCCATATCTCCAGAAAATGATAGGTCGTGCCTAACATTTCGGCTCGGCCGACAACATCCATTACTCCCAACGTATAGGCGAGAGATGTGTCCTTCAGGGTGCCAATAATCAGATTGGCAACGTTCGGCAGTGCGACCTTCCAGGCTTGGGGAAGTACGATCCGCGTCAATACATCATAATTTCCCATGCCAATGGAATATCCGGCTTCCGCTTGACCGCGGTCGACGGCATTCACTGCGGCGCGTACGATTTCGGAGAAATAAGCGGCAAAGTGGAGTGCATAGGTGATAACCACGAACACAAGCGGCTGAACATCGGTCACATCGATATGGACAGCCTTGAGCAGCTCCGGCAATCCGTAATAGACCAGAAACAACTGGATCAGAATCGGAGTGCCTCTCGTATA
Organism: Paenibacillus sp. GCM10027630; assembly: GCF_042676305.1. Taxonomy (NCBI): domain Bacteria; kingdom Bacillati; phylum Bacillota; class Bacilli; order Caryophanales; family Paenibacillaceae; genus Paenibacillus; species Paenibacillus sp. GCM10027630. The sequence continues at coordinate 33,716 of NZ_JBHTGY010000021.1, forward strand.
AGAAATGTAAATAACCACAATTCGGTTGAGAACCGGAATCTTATACAATCTTGGCAGTGCCGCGACCAGGCCAATAAGGATGCCGAATGCGACGGAAGCCACTACAATGAACAAGGTCACATGCAGAAATGACAGCAGCTTCGGCAGATAAACCCAGATGAGTGTAAAATCAAATGATTTCCCCATTTAACCCCCTATGCCTCCCTCGACTTGATCAGGCGAATTTATTCAGTAACTGTAAAATCTTCGCCCAGCCATTGCTTGCTCAGCTTCGCCAGCGTTCCATCCTTCTTAATTTCCCGAATCGCCTCATCAATTTTGCTCTTTAATTCAGTTTCATCTTTACGCAGCACGTAATAAATTTTCGAGGTATAGAGGACCGGACCTACCACTTTCTGCTGCGCGTCGGCGTCTCTATTGCGGCTCGCTATCGAGAAAGGTGTACCGATGGTAGCATCGACTCGGCCTGTTTTGATTTGGCTAATGACATCGTTAGTCCCGCCGCTTCCCGAGAAAACAATTTCATACGGATTTCCATGGGCCTTATTGTAATCCTGCAGCCACACGGCCCCATTGCTTCCCGGGCTTGTTATCACCTTCTTGCCCTTCAGATCCTCGACTGATTTGATTGCATCGTTGTCTTTACGCACAACGACTTTGCTTGGCCAGATATTATAAGCTTCATCGTTAAAAAGAAATTTGGCCTGCCTCTCCGGGTTTACCTCATACTGGTTAACGGCCAGATCGATTTTGCCCGCTTCCAAACTCAGCAGGATGCTGGCAAATTCCATCGTCTTAAATTCGAATTCATAACCCGGCAGACGCTTGTCGATTTCCTTGGTTAATTCGATATCATAGCCAGTCAAATTTCCCTTTTCATCCAGGAAAGTAACATCCTTGAAAGTGCCGCTCGTACCGACAACGATCTTCTTTACCTTCTGAGGCGCTGCGCTTGCGGGAGATGCAACGCTGGCCGTGCTGGCCGCCCCTTTAGCAGCGGTCTGTTCCTTCGCTCCGCAGCCTGCAAACAGTAACACGGAAGCAATCGTAATTGCCATGCAATTCATTATTTTCATAGGTAACTCCTCCTGATATATACTTCCTATTATTTGGAATGCAGTATTGCAACACGGGAGTCATAAGCTACTAGTTGCAGCAAGTTTAAACCTGTAAGCTTTAACCAAGGTCCGATTATCCCCTCCGAAAAAATCGAATTCAGGCACTCGTTCGAATCCAAGCCTCGTGTACAGCCTTACAGCGGACGGCATTCGATCTGAAGTATGCAGTCCCAAATAAGGCGCTCCGGCTCCAATAGCTCGCTGCTCGCATTCGCGAATCAGCGTGGTTGCGATGCCCTTTCCCCTAATCGAGGGATGTACACCCAAGAGCCTGACTTCCGGATAGGGGATCATCTCATTTAACTTCTCGTACAAGCCTTCCTGGGGAGGATACAACAGCACGCTGCCCACAAGCTTCCCTCCCTGAACCGCCACAATCCGCTGTGTATTCTCTTGATTTACCCATTGCGACCTTATGTTCTTTATGTATTGCTCCCATAACGGCTGTCCAAAGCTTTCCTCATATTGCCTATAGGCCGCTATGGTTAAATCAATTGCCTCCTCCCATTCCTCAAGTCGGGCATCACGGACGAGCACATGAATTGCAGTCGACATTTTTTCCACTCCTTTATTAGAGTTCAAGGAACTACCGGATGAATTCATTGTTAAGTGCGTACACTAGCTCCTCCTCCAGCCTAAATTGACTTCGATTCAGTTATTTACCCCTCCATTTATTCATACTATACATATGTAATTTATCGGAATTAATATTATTGTAAGGCCAATCTTTTTCTTGGTCTAATTGAAACTTTCTATTTCTATATTAATAAAATCAATAAAGCCGATGCTGCATGATCAGGCTGAGCTCACCGGAAAGAAAAACGCCTTGCGGCGTCCTTGATGTACAATTTACGTTTGTGCGTTTAGAGGGATGGATGTGGGATTCAGGCCGCTGTTGAAGTCGTGTTCCTTTGAATGGTAGGCTTGCAGCGGGAGGAACACGAGCTTCAAAGGCAGGTTGCATACCCGAGCAGTCACCGGAGGTGACGACCAGGGCGGACGCTATCACTCCTCCATCCCACACCCATGCCCTCTTTTGTTCTACACTGTGCCTTATGAGGCTTCTTTCATCCCTAACCGTCTTCGATCCGGTATTCATAGCCATGTATCCCTTGGTAGTATTCCAGGTACATCTCTCCACCACATGCTTCGCAATCTAAACTGCAGCGGTATCTCAGGATCCCCCGTCGTCCATCTGATCAAAGTCGCGAACGATACGGTATCATCTTCACGTCATGGCATCCCTCACATGCCATAAAAACTAGGCGCTCCCTTATTACTAAAATGAAAGAACGGAATAGCTTTGATGCTCTGTGGTGCAGTCTAAGGATGCATGGTTGGCTAACAGGAAATCCTCCCGTTAATTCCAGGCCGCAAGGGCTTTTTCAGCAAATAACTGGAAAATATCCTGCTGATTTCATCCTTTAATGCATTTCACCCAATAATCTCTCTATATAGATGGAGCTTTTCCAGTTAAGTACCTAACAGAGGATCTGACGGGGATTATTAGCTCCAGAAATTCCAGTTAACCATTCGCCATCACTCCTCCCCCCACACACCCATGCCCTATTTTGTTATACTCTGTCCTTTGCGCTGCTTCCTCGCCTCCTTAACCGATTTTCGGGTTGGGGTGAAAGAAACATCCCTTTTATCGATGCATTGAAATTCACAACCATCAAGTCTTAGAACGCGAAAAAACCTCCGCTCCCACCTTATCAGTGATCGTGGAGGTTCTGTGTGCAGGATTCAGCATTCAGGTCTACGAAGCACCCGCGGCACTTACCATTCTCGCTTTTTTCCAGTTGCCGAATCTGTAGTATATAATGTTCAGCGCAGCGGCTATAAAAAAGCTGATGGGAAAGCTCCACCAAATAGAATCGAATCCATAATTATAGCCTAATAGATAGGCAATGGGATTTCTTACGAACAATAAGGCAATAAAAGATACAACCAGCGGAACAATAACAGCTCCCGAGGATCTTACAACACCAGCCACCACATTGAAAATACCAAATAGTATAAAGGACCATAAAGTAACGTTGTTGATATGAACACCCAGATCGATCGCTTTTCCATTGGGTGGCAGAAACAAACTGACCGCCTCACGGTTAAAGAAATGAATACAGATAACGAGCAGCCCCGTCAATACAATGTTGAATACAACGCCAATCCACGTAATACGGTTGACCCTATGCCAATTCCCCGCTCCTATATTTTGCGCAGCCATGGAAGTCACAGCCCCGCCAATAGCCATGGCTGGCATCTGTACATAGCTGGAAATTTGAGTGGCCACCCCAAACGCAGCCGATGCCTCAGACCCAAATGAATTGACCAGATGAATCAGAATTAAATTGCTCACTGAAACTACAATCATATTTAAACCCATCGGGAGACCTTTTTGTATAAGGGACCGAATAATCGTCCAGTTCAAAGTAAGCAAATGAAAATCGGTTTTCGTAATACGCAGAAAATACTTTTTCCGATACAGGTAAACAAGTAAGAGAACAAAGCTGACAAGCTGAGAAATAAACGTCGCGGTGGCAGAACCGGATATCCCCATCCTTGGAAACGGTCCTATTCCTTCAATTAACAACGGGTTCAGAATAATATCGAGACAGGCAGATAGCAGCAAAAAGTAAAAGGGCGTTTTGGCATCGCCAGAGCCTCTCAGCACAGCCATGACCAGATTATAGCCAAAAATAAAGGGAATTCCCGCAAACATAATCCGGGTATACGAAACGGCCAGCTCGAAAGCATCGGGAGGCGTATTCATCCAGCTCAAAATATGAGGAGAGAAAAACACCCCGATACAGCCCACAACAATAGATAACACCATGAAAAATACGGCACTCGTACCGACTACCTTTTTAGCTTCATCCACCTTTTTGGCCCCCAAATTTTGACCAATCAGGATTACTGCCGCCATCGCAATTCCAAATATACCGCTGATTAAGAGGAACATGATGATGTTTGCGTTGGACGTAGCCGCGAGCGCTTGCTCACCAAGAAACTTGCCGATCCAGATTGAGTTTATCGAGCCGTTCAAGCTTTGCAGCACATTCCCCAGCAAGATAGGCAAAGAAAATAAGAAAAGAGTTTTGGCTATCGGCCCTTCGGTTAAAGTGGGCTTACCTGCCTGTGACTTGGACATATTCATGTGTAGGTCTCCTTTATGCTCCCAGTAAGAAAAGCTTCCATTCGAAGCCCTCTCGATGAAGATACATTCGTGTCTGAGAGGTAGCTTTTCTTGCAATAACAGACTTATTCAGCTCCGCTGAAAACTTATAAAGTCTGTTATTTTAAGAAAAAAGTTATTACCCTTTTTATTATAGCTCATAGCACCCGGCAGTTGGAATTTTTGCTCAAAAACATAGCAGCCAAATAAGTAAACAACAAAGCTGACACCAGCATTGGCATCAGCTTCATATTAACCAGCTATCGTTTAGTGGAATGTCAAATCTCCATAATAACTGGCAAAATCATCGGCCTTCTGCCCGTTTTTTCATACAAAAATCTCCCCAGTACCTCTTTCACATGAGATTTAATCGTACTCCATTGATTAATGTTCTCTGTCTGCAGCTTATTGATCACATCGCTAACCAAGCGGTTCGCTTCATCCAGCAAACCCTCCGACTCGCGGATATACACGAAACCTCGGGAGATCATATCCGGTCCGGATACAATTTTCCCTTCCGTTTTACTAAGAATTGTCACCACAATGAGTATACCATCCTGAGAGAGATGCTTCCGATCCCGCAGCACAATATTCCCTACATCCCCTATGCCCAATCCGTCCACATGCGTATTTCCAGCAGGTACTTTCCCTGATTGACGGGCAACGCCGTTGCGGATTTCAACCACTTCTCCGATATTTAAAATGAAGGTATGATCCGGCTCCACACCTACGGCTTCAGCCAGCAAACGATGCTGATGCAGCATGCGAAACTCTCCGTGAATCGGTATGAAATATTTGGGCTTCATAAGACTCAGCATTAATTTCAACTCTTCTTGGCTCGCATGTCCGGAAACATGCATCCCAGTCACAGATCCTGAGCCATAGATGACTCTTGCTCCTAAGCGGTACAGATCATCTACCGTATGCGCTACATTGCGTTCATTGCCAGGAATAGGTGTTGCCGAGAGTATCACGGTATCCCCTGGATGAATCTCAATGTGACGAAAGTTCCCACGGGCTAGTCGGGACAACGCCGCCATCGGCTCTCCTTGACTGCCGGTGCACAGTAAAGCAACCCGGCTCGAATCGAATTGGTTAACATCTGCCGGTTCGATCAGCATTCCTTCAGGAATATTCAGATACCCTAGCTCAGAAGCTATCGTAACCACGTTAATCATGCTCCGACCAAGTAGGGCCAGCTTGCGATTCGTAAAATGCGCTGCATCGATAATTTGCTGCAGCCGGTGCACATTAGAGGCGAAGGTCGAGATAAATACCTTTTGCCGGGCTCTGTGGAATTCTTCTTCAATATGCTCGCCTACAATCCGTTCCGACGGGGTAAAGCCAGGACGTTCTGCATTAGTGCTCTCAGATAATAAAGCCAGAACGCCACCTTTTCCAATTTCGGCCATTTTATGAAGATCTGCATACTGCTCGTTTACAGGGGTTAAATCAAACTTGAAATCTCCCGTATGAACGACTACCCCCTCAGGGGTATGAAACACAATGCCCAGACAATCAGGAATACTGTGGTTCGTCTTGAAGAAAGTGGCCTTTATGGAGCCCAATTGAACTTCTGAATCCGAATGAATTAAGATCCGTTCTGTTGATCCAAGCAGCTTGGCTTCTTTAAGCTTCCCTTCAATCAGTCCCAGAGTAAGCCGCGTTGCATAGACGGGCATGGGGAACTGTCGCAATATGTAAGGTAATCCGCCAATGTGATCTTCATGGCCATGGGTAATAAGGATACCCCGAACTTTATCGCGATTTTCCAGCAAATAAGTAATATCAGGAATAATTAAATCAATACCAAGCAACGTTTCGTCCGGAAACTTCGAGCCGCAATCGACAATCACAATATCATCGGCATACCGCAAAACATACATATTCTTACCAATTTCATTAACCCCGCCTAATGCAAAAATGGACAGTTTATTGGTATCACTACTCATAAAAAAAAGCCCCCCTCGGTAAAATCACAGTACTATTCTTATTTCCCTATGCAAGTAATTTTATGTTTGGGGGATGGCGCAATTAATGATAATGTTTATTTTTCAATTGATCCAGACTCTTGAACTCATATCCCTGCTGACGAGTATCATCAATAATTTTCGCTAGCGCTTTAGCATTGTCACTAGATACCGAATGGAGCAGAATCACCGCTCCCGGATGCAGCTGGGCCATTACACTTTCATAGGCGTAGCTCCAGCCCTTTTGCTGCTTCGTATCCCAGTCCCTATAGGCAATGGACCAGAACACATTAGTATAACCCAGTTCGCGGCTTGCCCTTAACACCTGATCGCTAAAAATTCCTCTCGGCGGCCGCAAATACGGCATGGATTCTTGGCCTGTAAGCTGTGACACAGCTTGCCTTACTTTCTCCAGCTCTTCTTTCATCCGGTTTACCGAAATTTGGCTCATGTCAGGATGGCTCCACGAATGATTCCCGACCAAATGTCCCTCGCTAACCATCCTTTTGATCAGGTCCGGCTGGTCTTTAACATAGTGACCCGTAACGAAGAAAGCGGCCGGCACCTTCTTTTCCTTCAACACATCGAGAATTTGGGCTGTATACCCATTTTCATATCCATTATCGAAGGTGAGATAGAGCTCCTTTTGCTCCGTATCTCCTAGAAAAATAGCTTCGTGCTTTTGAACCGTAGCCATAAAGCCCTCCTCCGCTATAGAGGGAAGCTTGCCGTCCTTGCTCTTCTTGAACCCAAAATGATACGGCTGAGACCCTTGAGCGAATACAGTACCGGAGGTTAATAAGACGATCAAAACAAGGCAAACCATACTTGCAGCCAGACGTTTCATCAATATTCGTTACCCCTTTCTAGCTAGAGCTTAGCCCTCAGTTGCCGACTCGCAGCCAATGATTACATCCGATAAAATTCCCATGACCGCTTAACTTTATTCCGGTATAATGCTCAAGCAGGCTTGAGTCATTGTTTATGTCCTATGAAGCATTGAAGTCGTTTCACATGCTGTTATCTTCGCTACTCGGGTGGGATGAATCGGTATTTCTCCAGGTCAATACGTCCATCGACGTTCAATTCCACGCCTTCATTGCTCAAGTAAAGTGTCTGCATAAAGCGTGATTCATCATCCCTAATCGCGATTTCCCCTTGAGCATTTACTACCCTGTGCCAGGGAAGATTATGAATGCGGCTTTGCGTATGCAATATCCGCACGACCTGTCTCGCCCCTCGCGGGCTTCCCGCCAGATCCGCAATTTGCCCATAAGTCATAACGTATCCTTCAGGTATGTTCTTAATAATATCGATCACTCGCAATGTAAAAGGGTTCATTGTTCCCGTTCCTCCTGGCATACAAATTGACATACAACTAAGCATATAACCACATCAACAATAATAACAGCACTTCTTACCTATACGTGTCAAATATTCTGTTATTATTCAGAAAAAATATCGCACAATGTCAGCCCTTTATTCATCGACTTACCCCCGACTGTAACTTAACATAACATGTAAATTATTGTTGCCGATTCCAGCTTAATATGTAAAAATAAAGTAGCAAATAAAGTCGAATAACCGGGCTTAGGGATCAATAAAATAACGATATTTTATGAAGGTGGTTGAACCGTAGTGAGTAATCTTCAAACCTTGAATCCACAAGAAGTAAGCGCAAAAGATTATGTTCAGGGGGTATACGAAACTGTAGTAAAGCGTAATCCTCACGAGAGTGAATTTCATCAAGCGGTAAAAGAAATTCTCGAATCGTTAGTACCTGTCATTGCCAAGCATCCAAAGTATATGGAAAACGGCATTCTTGAAAGAATGGTTGAGCCGGAACGAATGATTACTTTCCGCGTGCCTTGGGTAGACGATCAGGGGATTGTTAACGTTAACCGCGGCTTCCGCGTTCAATTCAATAGCGCAATCGGTCCTTTCAAAGGTGGATTAAGATTCCATCCTTCCGTTAATGCCAGCATCATTAAGTTCCTCGGTTTTGAGCAAACCTTCAAAAACTCCCTTACCGGCCAACCGATCGGCGGCGGTAAAGGTGGATCGGATTTCGATCCGAAGGGCAAGTCTGAAGGCGAAGTTATGCGTTTCACCCAAAGCTTCATGACTGAATTAAGCAAATATATCGGTCCTGATACTGACGTACCTGCGGGAGATATCGGTGTTGGCGCAAGAGAAATCGGCTACATGTTCGGCCAATACAAAAGAATCCGCGGCGGCAATGAAGCCGGAGTTCTTACAGGTAAAGGACTTTTGTACGGCGGCAGCTTGGCTCGTACAGAAGCTACTGGCTACGGTGCCGTTTACTTCGTCAATGAAATGCTGAAATCCAAAGGATTAAGCTTTGACGGAAGCACAGTTGTTGTGTCCGGCTCAGGTAACGTATCTATTTACGCTATCCAAAAGGCAGTCCAATTAGGCGCCAAAGTCGTTGCATGCAGCGATTCAAACGGATACGTCTATGATAAAGACGGAATTAATCTCGAAACAGTACGCAGACTGAAAGAAGTAGAAAGAAAACGGATCAGCGAGTATGTGAATGAACATCCGGACGCTGTTTACTTCGAGGGCTGCCAAAACATCTGGACTATTCCATGTGACATCGCTCTTCCATGCGCTACCCAAAATGAAATTGACGAGACATCAGCCAAACGTTTGGTAGCAAACGGAGTGTTAGCAATCGGCGAAGGAGCTAACATGCCTTCTACATTGGAAGCTATCGATGTATTCTTGCAAGCTGACGTGCTTTTCGGACCAGCGAAGGCTGCAAATGCCGGTGGCGTAGCCGTTTCTGCGCTTGAAATGGCTCAAAACAGCATGAGATATTCATGGGCTTTCCACGAGGTGGACGACAAGCTTCATGAAATTATGAAAAACATTTATAGAAACTCTGTCAACGCGGCAGAGGAATACGGTCATCCAGGCAACCTCGTAGTAGGCGCCAACATTGCTGGATTCTTAAAAGTAGCAGATACTATGCTCGCTCACGGCATCATTTAATTAATTATAAGCTAGCTTGGTCTTCCTAAGCCCTCTTCTAACCAAATGGTTGGAGGAGGGCTTTTTATTGATTCAAGCTTGAGAAGCAAGCAATGCGCTTCTAGTGTGGTAAATTGCCCCAGCCTACTTCGAGCTCCCATTAAATCGACCGTGCCTCCGAATAGTTTAGAAATAACCATTTCTCCGGAGGAGCCATTCATCATGAAAAAATCAGCCCTATACATCACTCTAGGTATCGCCGTTTTTGCAGGAGGACTTGGTTCTGGAATATCATTGGCATCAGGAAAAATACAGCAGGTAACAGCTGAGCTCTCTCCTTTTCATTGGAAGAAAGGGGATTCCAGCTTTTCAGCTGAAGATGGATATAACGATGGGACCCGGCAGCTTCCAGGCAGCTTAAATTACCAGGGTACAACTTATATTCCAATCCGGCTGCTTGCCGAAACCTTTGGATTTGATGTAGGCTGGGATGATTCAACGAAAATGGCTACTATCATCGATCCCTCTCAAAGCGACGATCCCGCAACCGACCTTCCCACACCTCCCAAGACGGAGTATGTGCCTAATACTGCAGTACTGAAAGCTGCAGCTGTCATGCTGGAGAAGCCTGATGGAAATGCTGCGGTTCTTGAAACATTACCGATGAATACTAAAGTCGAAGTCAGTGCGGAGTCGAACAGGGAATGGCTCGAAGTTACTGTTAACGGCCGGAAGGGCTATGTATCAGCAGCAGCGACAGATTACCGTTTCGAAGCAGATCGGCCTGCGTGGGAGCGCAAAGCGGATGCTGTGATCGCTATCGGTTTGAAATATTTGGGCACGCCCTATCAGTTCGGCGCTTCTCCTAAGCAGACCGCCACCTTCGACTGCTCTTCCTTTACACGGTATATCTTTGGAGAGCAAAGCGTTACACTGCCCCGTGTTTCCAGAGATCAGAGCCAAACAGGACAGGACGTGGATTTAAATAAGATACGAAAAGGTGACCTGCTGTTCTTCACAACACCTCAACGCAAAAATGAATCCGGACTCCAGAAGATTGGACATGTTGGCGTCTATCTTGGAGATAATAAAGTATTGCATACTTATCGGGTAGGGATTGGAGTAACCGTCACAGAGCTTGACGACAACTGGAAGGGACGTATGGTTTCGGCCAAAAGAGTGATTAAATCTTAATGCAAAAAATAGACCGCCCTCCGCAAAAGCAGAGGCAGCGGTCTATTCCCTTATCAATTTCCTTCCACAGCGCCCGATGCCGCAAAGGTTAAGTCTGAATGAGCATGTGAATCCTCCAGAAATCTTTCGCAATCGAGTGCAGCCATACATCCGGTTCCCGCCGCGCTAATAGCCTGTCTGTAGCGACTATCCTGAACATCTCCGCAAGCAAATACACCAGGGATGTTCATCTCCGTAGTACCAGGCTTCACGAGCAGATAGCCATTGTCGTCAGCTGTCAGCTGACCTCCAAGAAACTTGGTGTTCGGAGTATGGCCGATCGCAATAAATACCCCATCGGCTTCAATAACTTCCTCTAAGCCAGTATCGTTGTTGGTTACCTTCAATCCAGTTACCCCGCGTTCGCCGGCCAGTACTTCCAAGGGCGTTTTATTCAGTCCCCAGCTGATTTTGCTGTTGGCACGAGCACGATCCTGCATGATTTTCGAAGCGCGAAGCTCACTCCGCCGGTTAACAAGCACGACTTCGGAAGCAAATCGTGTCAAGTAATTAGCCTCTTCCATGGCTGAATCTCCGCCTCCAACAACGATGATCTTTTTGTTGCGGAAGAAAAATCCATCGCATGTCGCACAAGTGCTAACACCGCGGCCGACGTTTTCTTTCTCGCCTGGAATTCCTAGATATTTGGCCGAAGCACCTGTTGAAATAATGACCGATTCCGCTTGTACCTCCCCCATACCTTCCACCGAAAGGGTAAAGGGGCGCTTGGAGAAATCAACTTTATTAACCCAACCGGATTTGAATTCAGCACCAAATTTCTCCGCTTGTTTCCGCATATTATCCATTAACTCCGGACCCATTATTCCATCCGGAAATCCAGGAAAATTTTCAACTTCTGTTGTAGTGGTAAGCTGACCGCCCGGCTCGGGCCCTTCAATAACTAATGGATTCAGGTTCGCTCTCGCCAAATATATGGCAGCCGTCAATCCCCCCGGCCCAGTTCCGATAATAACTGTTTTATACATGGTATTTACCTCTTTTCATATATTTAAACTAAGTATAAATTTGCTTCATAGACAAATCTTATCACCTGCTGCTGTTAGCTTCATGAAGGTATGATGAAGATCAAATGAAGGTTTCATGAAACTTTAGCGGGACTATTGCCTTATGGGAATTTTTATACTATTGTTGCAAGAATAAACCCTATTGATGAGGTGAGACGCGTGACTATTTATGATTTTAATATTGTCAAAACAAACGGAGAACGCATGCCCTTGTACCATTTTAAAGATAAAGTTGTCCTTATTGTAAATACGGCGAGCAAATGCACATTTACCCCGCAATTTGAAGATCTCCAGAAGCTTTACGACCAGTATCACGCACTTGGAGTTGAAATCATTGGATTTCCATGCAATCAATTCGGGGAACAAGAGCCGGGCAGTAACCAAGAAGCCTCATCCTTTTGTCAAATTAATTACGGCGTGAAATTCCCTATTGCAGCAAAGCTGGAAGTTAACGGCGAGCATGCTCATCCTCTATTCGATTACTTAAAAAGAGCAGCTCCGTTCCAAGGATTTGATGAGGCTAATTTTAACGCCAAGCTGCTCAAAATGATGATTACCGAGAAATCCCCTGAATGGTTATACGGTGACTCCATTAAATGGAATTTCACCAAGTTTCTTATTGACCAGGAAGGGAAAGTCATCCGCAGATTTGAACCGACGGATGAACTTGACATACTAAAGTCAAGCATCGATGAGCTGCTTCAGACTGGGGTAGCTTAGCTCACACCAAGCCTGATAAAATGTCTCTGTAACAGCCAAATGCGCTATCATATCACTAATGTAATGCAAGAAGCCTCCAACCACAGAGCCGTGGAATGGAGGCTTCAATTTTATAGGATATAAGCGTTATAAATTTCAATTCCTATTTGGACGCTTCAATTTCAATGGAAATTTTGACCTCATCTGCGATGAGAACGCCACCTGTTTCAAGTGCAGCATTATATGTTAAGCCGTAGTCGCTGCGTTTGAAGCTCCCCTGACCACTAAAGCCAGCCTTCTCATTGCCCCACGGATCTTTACCTGAACCTTCGAAGGTAACGGCGAACGTTTCAGAACGAGTTACGCCATGAAGTGTTACATCACCTGTCACGTCATATTCCCCTTCTCCCGTTTTCACAATTTGGCTGGATTTGAACGTCAGCAGAGGAAACTGTTCCACATCGAAGAAATCCGCTGTACGAAGATGGGCATCCCTGTCACTATTGCGAGTATCAATGCTGCTTAAATCGATACTGAAATTAACATCGGCCGATGTCAGATCCTCCGGATCAGCCTCAATTTCCGCTTCAAAGGTATGGAATGTGCCTTTTACCTTCGCAATCATCATGTGTCGGATTGTAAAGTCAACGCTGCTGTGAGTGGTGTCAACCGTCCATTTCGCTTTAGCCAAAAGTATTACCTCCCCAATATTTAACTTACTAAATTATATCAACTAACAAACTACTAACAATTAAACTTTATTCCATATAATCCCTTTTGTCAATAGAGGATTTTGTTTATTTTTCCATTTTATACAGTTATTTTATTAACCACACAGAACCAGTTTAGAGTAAGATGCTTGTCTGATTATGACAAAAAATTCACTCAGGTACGCACTTCTGATTTTTGTGATCTCATTGTTTTTACAAGAGGATAACCCACTTTTATCTTACAATTTCTGGTTTGATCCTCCCCGATTTGGACACAATGGTCATGTATATGTATGACATAATGCTGAGGTATTGCACAATGACGAATGACCCAACTTATCAAACACAGCTTCAGCCGGCGGTTCGGAACAATCTGGCCTGCATCCGATCCGCACTCGGACAAAGTGAAGATCTCATAATTAGAGAGCTGAGCATAGGCCCGGACCGTAATATCCCCGTTGGTATTGCCTATATGGAAGGATTAGCCGAAGCGTTGACGATCAATGATTTTATGATGAACCCGCTCATGTACAAAATGAACGAAAGTGATATCCAGATGCTCTATGGGCAGAACGAGAAGAACGAGCCCGGGACTGAATACGAGCTTTCCCTACCGATAGCCAATTTGAAGAAAAGCACTGATTTTCAGGCCTTGCTTTCATTGCTGTTGACTGGAAGCACCCTCTTGTTCATTGAGGGAATAACGCTCGGGTTCGCTGCCGATACACGCGGGAGCGAGGAGCGTGCCATCAGTGAGCCTAAGAGCCAGTCCGTCATTCGCGGGCCTCAGGAAGGCTTTACCGAAACGGCGATGACGAATATTGCCTTAATCCGCAAACGCTTGAACGATCCTAACCTGTGGGTAAAGAAAAGACAGATTGGCACCGTATCGAAAACATGCGTCTCCGTTGTCTATTTGAATGGAATTGCCGATGACCATGTTGTTCATGAGGTTAACCGGAGGCTTGATCACATAAAAATTGACGCTATATTGGAAGGGGCTTACGTGGAGGAGCTGATTCAGGATGAAACATTCTCGCCGTTTCCTACGGTTTTTAATACCGAACGGCCTGATGTGGCTGCCGCCGGACTGCTTGAAGGCAGGATTGCGATTATTATTGACGGTTCTCCCTTCATTCTGATGGTGCCGGCGCTATTCGTGCAATATTTCCAATCGGCTGAGGATTATTACCATCGCTCTGATTTCGGTCTATTGCGTTTGCTGCGTTTCGCTGCCTACTTCTACTCCATGATGGCGCCGTCGCTTTATATTGCCGTGTCGACCTTCCATCAGGAGGTACTGCCAGCCAACCTGCTGATCAGCTTGGCATCGCAGCGTGAGGGCGTACCCCTGCCTGCATTTATAGAAGCTATCATCATGATTGTCGCCTTCGAGATTCTTTACGAAGCGGGAATCCGCATGCCAAAAGCTGTAGGCACCGCCGTGTCCATCGTGGGGGCGCTTGTTCTCGGTCAGGCGGCGGTGGAGGCGGGACTTGTATCAGCTGCGATGGTTATAGTTGTGGCAAGCACAGCCATTTCCAACTTTATCATTCCAACCTATGACGGCGGGCAGCCGATTCGTATTCTACGCTTTGTCTTTATGCTGCTGTCAGCAAGCTTCGGCATGTTCGGAATATTCGTCGGTACAATAACTCTTCTGCTTCATCTATGCAGCCTCCGCTCCTTCGGCGTTCCTTACATGACTTCCTTAGCTCCGTATAACATGGCCAATGTGAAAGACACCATCTTTCGTTTTCCATGGTGGGCAATGCGTACGCGTCCAATTCTGTTGAGCGAAAATGCCGTTCGTTCCGACAATTCGCCACCACAGCCAGAATCATAGCAACAGGATAATCCATAGAGGTGATTCTATGAGCAGGAAAAAAACGGCCGTCTTCTTAATTTGCCTACTATGCCTTACGTTAACCGGTTGCTGGAATCGAAGAGAGATGAACGAGCTGGCCATTGCATCAGCCATTGGGCTTGATCGCAAGGATAATAAATATGTAATTACGGTGCAAATCATAAACTCTGGCGCAGAAACCCGCAAGGGCGGATGGGGGGGTGGCGGCAGTGGTGCCCCTCCTTTTACGACCTATCAGGCTACGGGAGACACCGTGTTCGAGACGCTGCGAAAGCTGACAAGTCAGACGCCGCGGAAGATTTATTTATCCCATATTCGAATAGTCGTTCTAAGCGAAGCTTTAGCCAAACATGGGGTAACCGAGTCACTGGATCTGATGGCCCGCGATCATGAGTTTCGCTCGGACTTTTACCTGATGATAGCCAAAGAAAACAAGGTGGAGGATGTATTAAACGTCATTTCCGACATCGAGAACATTCCCGCCATAAAGATGTTCTCAGCCCTGCGCGCTTCAGAAAAGGTATGGGGTTCAACCAAAACGGTAACGATTAATGACTTCTTGTCTGGCATTGAGAGCAGTACGAAAGGAAATGTCATGGTAGGCGTAGTGATGAAAAATCATAAGTCGGTGGGCCGTTCATCGGCAACCACTCCGTCCGAGCAACTTCAGTACGATGGGCTGGCTGTGTTTAAAAAGGATAAGCTGGTCGGCTGGATGAATGAGGAAGAAAGCATTGGATATAACTTCACGCAAGGCGATATCAAAAGTACTATCATCAATGTGCCCTGTAAGCAAAACAAGCTGGCTATTGAGGTCAGCCGCACGCAAACACAAATGAAGGTTAAGGTGAAAAAAGGCAAGCCACAGGCTCAAATTCATTTGTTCATTGAAGGCAATATCGGGGAAGTGAATTGCTCCATCGATATATCCAAGAATGAAGCGATAAACAAGCTGCAAATGGAAGTGGAAAAGAAAGTAAAACAAATGATCGAACGATCGCTTAAGAAATCTCAGCATAAATTGCATTCGGATATATTTGGCATTGGCAGAGCGCTTTATCGGTCAGCTCCTAAGGAATGGGAGCAGCTCAAAGCTACTTGGGACGATGACTTTCCCAATGTCCCGGTGGAGATTACGGTCGATGCAAGATTACGGGCAGCAGGGGCGCTGAGCAAATCGTTTATGCAATCATCGAAGTAGCAATAGCGGGGAGGCTCGTCGAAGGTGCAGCAACAAATATCGATACGACAATTTACAATCATCGTCATCATCGTTATTATTGGTGATTCGATTCTTTATATCCCGTCGTACCTTGCCTATGACGCCAAGCAAGACGCGTGGCTGGCCTCATGTACCGCCACAGCTCTCATGTTTGCCTTCGGCCTGTTGTTCAATGCGGTTGCAAAGCGATATCCTGGGCTCACCCCCCCTCAATATATGGAAGCTATCCTGGGCAAGTGGATCGGGCGGTTTGTTTTGATCCTCTTCACTTCCTTCACCTTCGTCGATTTGACGCTCCTGCTGTTGGAATCCGGCGATTTTATGATTTCGCAAGTAATGCCGGAGACACCGATCTACGCGATTATGCTGCTGTTCATCTTTATTATTATGATCGCAGTTCGGCTAGGCATGGAAACACTGGCACGCACAGCAGAAATTGTATTCCCCTTCATGCTGCTGCTCTTATTGATCCTGCTTGGCCTTTTGATTCCCAAGATTGAGTTTGACAACATTCGACCGATTCTGGCCAAAGGCATTAAGCCTGTCATCGAGGCCAGTACCGTACAGCTAGGCTTCTGGTTGGAAGCTATCATTCTACTGTTCCTATACCCAATGATCAATCAAAAGTCCAAAGCCACCCGATCCTTTTATGTCGGTGTTAGTATCGGAAGCCTCCTGTTATTCATGGTTACTTCCTTCACGATATTGATTCTGGGCGATCAAACGACAACAAGAGTTGCTTATCCTACCTTTACTATGGGTAAAGCCATTAATATTGGAAATTTTCTGGAACGATTCGAAATTGTCATTCCTATCATTTGGCTAACCACCTTGTTCATCAAATCGTCGATATCCTTTTATGCGACATGTATGGGCATCACCCACCTCCTTCGTTTAAAAGATTACAAGGTCGTAACGGTGCCCATTGCCTTGCTTGCGCTCGTATTCGCCCGTGTTTTCATACCGAACCGCACGTATTACGATGAATTTATTTATAAATACTGGCTGCTGTATGCCCTAACTTATGCCGTGCTGATCCCTCTCCTTCTACTGATTGTAGATAGGGTTCGTAATAAAAGAAAAAGTAGGTGACCCCCCTGATGCTTCAAGCAATCGGAATCCTATTCGTTGGGCTACTGCTCGCGGCCTATGAGACCCCTAAGCTTTTCAAAAAAAGGTGGTGGCGGGAGTTATGCGTCTTTACGGTTTTAATATCCGTTGCGGTGGCGGTAGGCATAGCAAATAGCCTGCATGTTCAGCTTCCCAATCCGATGGATTGGATTCAAGTGATATACAGGCCTGCTCGCGATATGCTGGATGCCATATTTAAATAACCGATAATCTCTATGCTTAAGTGAGCATACGTGTGTAAATAACCCGTTTTCTACAGCTGGTTTTTGTTTCTTTCAGAACCGGCATGACACCACAAAACAACAAGCGGATCCTCTATACCAGAAGTCAGATGATGATCTTCCCCAGGCTCAATTATGATTACATCGCCCGCTTTGACAGGATGGAAGAGCTCCTTGTTGATCTCTACAATTCCTTGGCCTTGAAGGATAATAAAAGCTTCGCAATCTTCATGTACATGATAATCGATACCGCCTGGTCCATCGTTAGTGTGCGCCCTCGCACCGGGCTTTTCAAAGGCGAGTCCGCCATAAGAAATGTATTTGCCAGGAAGTATTTGATTTAAAATATGACCTTCCATTGTATCGGATAGCTGGTTTAAACGATATGCTTTCATGTTTATCCTATCCTCCTTTAGAATTGCAAAAACAACGAAACCTCTCCTTCGCGGCAGCCGTCTCGTTGTTGCACTCATCTTCATTTCAAAATAGCATTGATGCGTAACAACTCTTCCTCTGAGAAATCAAGCACACGCAATACGTCAACAGCATCTTCGATCTGACTTACTTTGATTGCCCCGATGATAGAGAAGAGGTTTGATCTCCAACCTGGAAAATGCCTTTTCCTTTATGAATAAAATGAATCTTATATACATCTCTGACTCCCGGTCCTGCGCAATGTCCTGGAGCGCAATCCTCTTTTCCCCAATAGAAGAGGTGCAGATCCGGGTCATCCCGAAACAAACGTTCCTGATTGTACTTAAAAGTAGCCACATCATATCCTGCTTCCCTTGTGAAGTTCAAATCTAACCCCTGCTGTATGGTTCCTGCAAAAGACAGAAAACTCGATTTCTCTCGCTTTCTGAGCTGTCATTTGGACTGTCGTTTCATCGAAACCGAAGCATTATAGTAAGGTGATATCTTTAAATGAAGCCACAGCCGTTTCGTTTTTAGTATGAGATGTAACGGCCAACCCCAGCATAACCGTAGAGCTCAGCTCCAGTACTTGTGAGGCAAACAGCCTCCACCTTTTCCCCGCCACCGCAAAAAGCCTCAAACGTATTCCCCGATCGCTTCAGCCTGATCCACGTGTCTGGAAAAAGCACAGGAAACTCCGGTGTTTCTGATGTGTAATCGGAAGGATATACGGCTGCGCTGGCTCCTCCCTTGCTTTCACGGAATTGAAGCTCATAGCCTCCGTTATTTTTATTTCTGGAGCTGTTATCGGGAAACACCGTATGGAAAATATGCGGGCTGTCCGCATCTAATGTCTCACGAGCATAATCCCGGCTTTAGTATATAAATCTGCTCTCTACTTAAAGACTCCGAACGAACCGTAAAATCAAAATCACCTTTATGTACAGTATAAGCAAAATGGAATTGATCAGACATCCCCCATATATCGGAGCCGCCTGCGGTCAGAAGATAACCATTGGACAGCTCTTCGGTTGCCCCTTGCTTAACCGGGTCCCCTAGATCCTTACCTGTTAATTTAAGCTGATTCATTACATTATCCTCCTCTAATTTTGATACAGAACATCGATTACAAGTAGATTATAAACCGAAGCTGAAAGAAGAAATAGTAGTTATATTAAGGTAAGTTGGTAACCATTAAGGGATACTTTGATTGGCAAAAAAATAAGCGACCTCTCCCCGGTTCAATACCGTGAAGAGACCGCCTCTTAATTAAATCAATTCGGACACTTGAAGCAGCTTTTAAGCTGATTGCTTAGGTTTAAACAGAGCATAGCCGAACTCTACTAGAATACACACAGCAAATAACATGCACATCAGCTTTTGGGAAGCCAGGTAGCGGCGCATCATACGAAAAAAATCAATCCCATCCATTAAAGAAACTTTGGCTCACTGTCCATTATAATATGTCCATTTCCTAGTTCGATCTCAATAAAGCCTGCCATATCCTTTGCCTGGAATTCGATAGTCTTGTTGCTCCCCATTATAATAATATTCCGTATGTCAGACTCATCCGTCCCCGCCAGGCCGTAGGCTTTTGAGTAAGCATATGTTTCTCTAAGAGTGGTATAAATAGCATCGATCAGTTTATCGTTCTTGGATTTTCCCATTAGATTAATAATGATAGCTCCCCGAGAGTTGAGCTTTTCCATCGTCATTTCGAAAAATTCCTTCGTTGTTAAATGGAGCGGAGTACCTTTTTTCGTGAAAGCGTCCAAGATTATATAATCAAACTTATTGGGTTCTTCATTCATGAGGATACTGCGCCCATCTCCTATAACAACATTATCCTTCCGGTAATTGAAAAACAGCCTGCTTAACTCCACTACTTTCTGGTCTATTTCAGCTACAGTAAATCGCTTGTCCGGGTAATGGCTCGCGATCGTCCCGATACCATGCCCAATGACAAACACATTTTCAAACGAAGGATCGTTGAACTCCATTAAATGTATAATTGCTCTCGGGTATTCCAGCACAATGCGGCTCAGATCCTTCAAGTCCACTGCACCTTGCATAGCATCATCTGAAAACTGCAAAAATCGATATTTTCCCATCTCGCCATATAACTGGTTAGTTTCGTAAACCGCAATCTCATTAAACAAACTGGACTCCTTAGCTAGTAGGTGCAAATGATAAATCTCCTTATGAATCAGGATGAATTTCAGTCTTAATCGGAATTTAGCTTTATTATAAACCACTCATTAATCTTAATGAACCTTATTAAATCAATATGACTTTCCCAGATCAACAATTTTGGGGGCAAATCAAACTAGAAGTTGGCATGCCCCCTGAATGATTCCTTAATTATCGGCAGTTTACTTTAATAGGTAGAAACCGGTTAAACAGACAAAATATCGACAACTTTGTTCTTTAAAAGTATTGCAAAAGCTTAGTGAAAGGTATAAATTATTTTTAACTGATAATGATTTTTATTCTCACTCATATTCTCCACACTTTGAATACGAAGGGATGTTTAGCATGAATAAAAAATGGAGCTATCCTCTGTCAGCAGTTGTGTTGGGTTCAGCCCTGCTGCTCTCTGGATGCGGAGATTCAGAAGCTAATAAAGAAGCCAAAAAAACGGAGGCAGCTCAGCCAGCTAAACCGGCTGTTGCAGATAAGCCTACTGATAAACCTGCAGAAAAGGCCGTTGAAAAGCCTGCCGCTGCCAACGATGCCGCTCCGAATCTGAACGTTTCGATTGATCAATACCGCAAATGGGTTATTGAACAAACTGATCAGCTTGTGAAATCTACTGAAAGCTTCACTAAAGCTGTCAAAGCCGGAGACATAGAAGCAGCGAAGAAGCAATATGCACCCGCACGTGCTTATTATGAAAGAATAGAGCCCATAGCTGAATCATTGGGAGATTTCGATCCATGGATCGACGCCCGTGAAGGCGATGTCCCTGATAACGAGTGGCGCGGATACCATAAACTAGAGAAAGCTTTATGGGAAACGAAATCTTTGGCTGGTCAAGATAAGGTCGCCGATCAGCTGCTGCAGGATGTAAAACAGCTTCGCGTAAAGGTAGAAAGCGTAGAGATCGATGCAAAGCTGCTGGTAACCGGCGCTGTCGAGCTGCTTAATGAGGTATCGTCAAGCAAGGTAACCGGCGAAGAAGAACGATATTCACGCACGGACCTGTACGATTTTGCAGCTAATGTCGAAGGGGCGAACGAAATTTTCAAGGTGCTTAAAGCGTCTGTAGAGAAGAAGGACGCTGCTCTATCCCAAGAAATCGAAACTCGCTTCGGCGAGCTTGACAAAGCTCTCACACCTTACCGTAAAGATAAGGATTATGTGCTCTACAGCGATCTGAAGGAAGATCAAATCAAGAAACTGAGCCAAGCGCTCGATGCCTTGGCAGAGCCGTTGTCCAAAATGGGAACCATTCTAGGGGGCTAACTCATGACAACGAACGATCCCGAAGACGCATCAAGTAAAAAAATTTCACGACGGGACGCTTTAAAGCTGGCTGGTGTCGGAGGCGTCGGCCTTCTGCTAGGGGCGGGAGGCATGAATAGTTGGCTCCAAGGCCCAGCTGCATCCAGTAAGGCTTCCACCACAGCCGCTTCAGCTGCTGTTTCCGCAGACGGGATCATCCCCTTCTACGGCAAACATCAGGCGGGTATCTTAACACCTATGCAGGATTTCATCTGTATGGCTGCTTTTAATTTAACAGCCACTACGCTTGAGGATGTCCGCAAGCTGTTTCAGATCTGGACCTCGGCATCGGCAAGGCTCGCCGAAGGCAAGTTCATCGAGGAGGAGAGCGACAATCCACATCTCCCTCCTGCCGATACAGGGGAAAGTGCGGGACTTGCTCCAATGCGTACAACCCTTACATTTGGCCTCGGCGCTTCTTTCTTCGATGAACGCTTTGGCTTGGCAGGGAAGCGGCCTGCTCCCTTGGTTGATCTCCCTCGATTTAACAGCGATGAGATTCGCAAGGAATGGTCCGGCGGAGATATTGTCGTTCAAGTGTGTGCGAACGATCCACAGGTCGCCTTCCATGCGCTGCGCAATCTAGCCCGTATCGCTCGCGGAAAGGCGGTGCTCCACTGGATGCAGGAAGGCTTCCAGCGCACCGGCGCTGCAGACCCGTCAGGCTCCACCCCGCGAAACCTTATGGGCTTCAAGGATGGCTCTAACAATCCCAACGTTAGCGAAGCGGCAACGGCCGATGAGATCGTTTGGGCACAGCCCTCCGACAATCCATCTTGGATGACCGGCGGAAGCTACATGGTGATGCGTAGAATCCGCATACGAATTGAGGTATGGGATCGATCCTCCCTCGATGATCAGGAGGCTACGTTCGGCCGGCATCGCCATTCAGGCGCGCCGCTCAGCAAAGCCGGCGAATTCGACGAGCTTGAACTGGACCGCAAGGACGCCAAGGGCAACCTCGTCATTCCCGCAAACTCGCATGTAGCGCTATCCCACATGGACGGCAAGGTAAAGATTTTACGGCGAGGCTATTCCTACTCAAGCGGCATGGACGTAAAGACCGGGCAGTTGAATGCCGGTCTTCTGTTCATTTGCTTCAATCGTGATCCTCGCAAGCAGTTTATTCCGATGCAGCAGAAGCTCGCATCCATGGATAAGCTCAACGAATATATCACACATGTAGGCAGCGGCTTATATGCCTGTCTGCCTGGAGCTAGCACAGGCGGTTATATCGGGGATACGTTATTTTAATCATAATCAGGGATGGAGTGAACATCTTGAGCTTGAAACGTAATAGGCTCATCATCTGTATGTTCCTGCTGCTGCTATTGTCCGGACTTCAAGGAGCTATTGGAGCTGCTGCCGCCCTTCAGCCTGATCAGCTCAAACAGCTTATCGCCTTGTCCAGCGACGCTTTAATCAGCAGCGGGGACAAGAATTGGGAGGAAGCTCGACTATCCATTACCCGTTTGAAGGCTCTCTGGGAAGTAAACACGGATAAATCTGCCGAGGCCCAGGCGTTATCCTCAGCGCTGCTCAAAGCGGAGCAGGAGCTTACGAAGATTGGTTACGCGCCAGAGCCTGCTTCGGCTGCCATATCCAATCTAGCCAAAGCAGTCGACCGTTACGTTACGGCACAAAGAGACAGCGGCCAGCCCAAGGAAAAGGCCCATAAGCAGATTGGGGCCCTTCTTCCTCAGCTGAACAAAAGCTTGGCAGCCATCACAGCGGGAAACTGGCCCCAAGCTAAACAATCCTATAACAGCTTCGTTAACGGCTGGTATAAAGCAGAGAACCTGATCCGATCCGAGAATGCACAAGTCTATGGCAATATGGAGTTGAAAATTAGTGGAGCTCGGATTGCACTAAATATTGAACCTCCAGATGCTGCCAAAAGCACAGCGAAGCTAAAAGAGCTAATTACAGCCGTTGAGGATTATGTCTCGGGCAAGGCGGAAGCAAATGCATCAACCACTCTCACCTCGTCGGAGCAACCATCCGTCGCTTCGCTCCTGCAGCTTCTAGATTCCGTTCAAGCTGACATTCAGAACAAACAGCCGGAAGTGGCTGCAGGCAAAATGGATGGCTTCATCGCCGCCTGGCCATCTGTAGAAGGCGTCGTCATCACGAGGGCACCCGACACATACAGCAGCATCGAAACGAAGATGGTTGCCGTCCCGACCCTGATTTTATCCAATCCTCCTAACTGGGATAAAGCGTCCTCCCTTATAGCTGAGATGAAAACAGAGCTTCAGCCTTTCGCAGAGGCATCCTCTTACACAGCTTGGGATGCAGCATTAATTTTGTTCCGGGAAGGGCTGGAGGCCATCCTGATAATCGTCTCGCTGCTGACGTTCTTGAACAAATCCGGCAACGCAGACAAACGCAAATGGATTTGGTCCGGAGCGGCGATGGGGCTCGTCGCCTCCGCCATTCTTGCCGTCATTCTGAGCATCGTCCTGTCCAACTTATCAACAGGCAGCTCGCGTGAGATGATAGAAGGGGTTACAGGCCTTGTTGCTGTTTTGTTTATGCTAACGATCGGAGCCTGGCTGCACAAGAAATCCAACCTGCAAGCCTGGACCCGTTATGTGGAGCAGAGCATCGGCACCTCCTTGGCTCGAGGAACACTATGGTCGCTTAGCTTTACTGCATTTCTTGCCGTTATAAGGGAAGGTGCGGAGACGATTATTTTTTATTTTGGTATGGTAGCTACAATTGGTTTGACTGACCTGCTGCTCGGTATTGTTGGCGCCCTCATCGCATTGTCTGCTATAGGCTATGCAATCATCAAACTGAGCTCGCGAATTCCGGTACGCCCATTTTTTCTGGCAGCCGGTTTGCTGCTCTACTACATGGCCTTTAAGTTCATAGGCGTCAGCGTTCATGCGCTGCAGGTCACTGGAAGCCTCCCTGCGCACAACTCGGATCACTTATTCAACCTTCCGAAGCTGGGTATTTACCCTAGCTGGGAAACAACTGTGCCGCAACTTGTCGTGCTGGCCGTTATTTTAATCAATATCGTCCTCAATGCTCGACGCAAGCCGATCAAACCACCCTTGCAAACCACTAACTAGCCAAGATTCGTCGACAGTTCATGATAAGGGCTCTTATTGTAATGGAGATACAGCGGTGAATACAATGGCGAAGCTGATATGACGCCTGAAGGGTCCAAACGGAACTGTGGGTTCCGTTATTTACTCCGCCGCCCCCAATTCAAGGCTTTAGCGGAAGCCGGAATTCCGTTAACTGGGCGAATAGGAGTGCTTTACACCAAAAACAGAGAAATAACGGAACTAACCATTCCTTTATTTCTCTGTTTTTTATATTTTCTAGGCGATAGCGGAAGATTTGCTTCCGCTATCGTCTCCACTTCCATGGAAGCCACACTATTCATCAGGACAACTGATGGACTCTAGCAATTAGCTTTTAAGATCTAGTACATAGATTATCGAATCCGAGCACTACCTTCATTTGTCCGTTTGGGATTGGGTTGGTTGGTTTATTGGGTTAGTTCGGTTGGTAGGGTCACTTGGGTCACTTGGGTCGCTTGCGTCGCTTGGCTTGCTTGGGTCACTTGACTTGCTTGGCTCGCTTGGCTTGCTTGGCTTGCTTGGCTTGCTTGGCTTGCTTGGCTTGCTTGGCTTGCTTGGCTTGCTTGGCTTGCTTGGCTTGCTTGGCTTGCTTGGCTTGCTTGGCTTGCTTGGCTTGCTTGGCTTGCTTGGCTTGCTTGGCTTGCTTGGCTTGCTTGGCTTGCTTGGCTTGCTTGGCTTGCTTGGCTTGCTTGGCTTGCTTGGCTTGCTTGGCTTGCTTGGCTTGCTTGGCTTGCTTGGCTTGCTTGGCTTGCTTGGCTTGCTTGGCTTGCTTGGCTTGCTTGGCTTGCTTGGCTTGCTTGGCTTGCTTGGCTTGCTTGGCTTGCTTGGCTTGCTTGGCTTGCTTGGCTTGCTTGGCTTGCTTGGCTTGCTTGGCTTGCTTGGCTTGCTTGGCTTGCTTGGCTTGCTTGGCTTGCTTGGCTTGCTTGGCTTGCTTGGCTTGCTTGGCTTGCTTGGCTTGCTTGGCTTGCTTGGCTTGCTTGGCTTGCTTGGCTTGCTTGGCTTGCTTGGCTTGCTTGGCTTGCTTGGCTTGCTTGGCTTGCTTGGCTTGCTTGGCTTGCTTGGCTTGCTTGGCTTGCTTGGCTTGCTTGGCTTGCTTGGCTTGCTTGGCTTGCTTGGCTTGCTTGGCTTGCTTGGCTTGCTTGGCTTGCTTGGCTTGCTTGGCTTGCTTGGCTTGCTTGGGTCGCTTCGGTCGCTTCGGTCGCTTGGCTTGCTTGGCTTCTTGGGTCGCTCGGGTCGCTCGGCTTGGCTTGGTTTGGTTTGGTTTGGCTTTCCTTGCCATGATAACCAAGGCGCATTGTTGTGTATGCCTATCCTTTTCCCTTTACATTAACGTAACGTTAATGTTTATAATGAACAAGATGGGAGGAATCTGGTGTGAAGATTAAAGAAATTGCGGGTAAGCTTAACATTTCTCCGAGAGCAGTCCGATTCTATGAAGAAAAAGGGTTGTTATCCCCTACTAAACAGGAAAACAACCAATATCGTACCTTTACCGAAAAGGATGTATGGCGGTTACAAACCATCATTTCGCTTAGAGAAGCCGGGATGCCGCTAGCTGATATTAAGAAAGCATTGGAAGAAATAGACGCGACCAACCACGAACAGCTTCAATACTACCTTGAGCTCCAACGAACCGTCATGATGTCTCAATGGTTGGAAATAAAGCAGGTTATTGAAACAACTGATCATATGATTGCACTTTTAAAAAGTAAACATACATTGCCGCTGGAAGATATTTATCAGCTTGCTGAAGCTTCCAAATTGTTAAGGGAGCAGCGGAAAAACTGGAAGGATAAGTGGAATTTTGATCAACAAGCATCCACTCATGACGAACGGGTTGCCAATAATACCGGCAATTATTCAGACTACGAACAAGCTCTGACTCTGATAGTAAAATGGGTTTCACCTATTCCAGGAGAAAAAGGTCTGGACATCGGAGCCGGAACCGGCAATCTGGCAGGAAAGCTTATAGAACTTGGCACCAGCATGTCGGCCGTCGACCAATCCAAAGAAATGCTGCGGCAATGTCAAAGAAAATATCCGGATTTGGAAACGAAGCTAGGGAATTTCTTGGCTATCCCTTACCTTGGCGGACAATTCGATTTTGTCGTCTCCAGCTTTGCCTTTCATCACCTGACAACCGAACAGCAGCTTCTGGCTTTAGAAGAGATGCGCAGAGTTTTAAAGCCTCGTGGACGCATTTGTTTGGCCGACCTTATGCATTCAGCCCATGACCCGATACAAGAGAACATTGAAGAATATCCCGTATTGCCGACACTGCACCAATGGTTTGAGGATAACGGCTATATGATTAAGCATCATCAAATGAACCGTTTCCTTCATATCGTATATGCGGTACCTATCAGATAAATAAATGTTTGACCTTCTCGTTACGTCAACTTGTACGATAGAGTTGTTAAGTTCATTCCCATTACGAGGAGGAAATACCCATGCCGGACCATTCGAATATTTATGCAAAGGAAGCCGAAAAGTACCACCAATTAATCTCCAAGCAAGCTGATTTAACGGATCGAATTGAAAAAATACGCCCCTTCAGCGGGTTGGACGTTGTCGAGCTTGGTGCAGGTACAGGAAGATTTACAGCTTCACTGGCAGCGAGGGCCAAATCCATCATCGCTCTTGACGCCTCTGAGGCAATGCTGCGCCTAACAGCAGATAGGCTCATCCAAGCAGGTTTAACGAACTGGCGAACTCAGGCTGCCGATCATCGGATGCTTCCATTAGAAGATCAAAGCGCTGATCTAGTCGTAGCTGGCTGGAGTATTTGTTACTTAGGCAGCACGAATGTCCAGAACTGGGAGCAAAATATCCATGAGATCATGGGAGAAATAAAACGTGTTCTGCGCAGCAATGGGACCGTTATTATTTTCGAAACATTAGGTACAGGTAACGATACGCCTGAAGCTCCGGATTTCTTAAAAAAATACTATTCCATGCTGGCAGATGACTACGGGTTCTCCCACAAATGGATTAGAACGGATTATGTATTTGACAGCCTGGAGCAGGCTGAGGAATTAACACGTTTCTTCTTTGGCGAGGAGCTGGCTGACAGAGTGATTAAGCAAAATCTCGTGCATTTACCGGAATGCGCAGGGATTTGGTGGCTCCAGCTTCCGCAAGCTTAAACAAAGAGGCCTCCCAAACCACTGCTGAGTGGAAGGGAGGCTTTACTTTCAGAAAGTCATATTCACGAAAAATTGCTCAATTATTGTGCCGAGGAAGCCGCCAATGAATCAAATGCTGTACGCAGCTTATCCGTCTCAATAATCTCTTTCCACGGATCCTTCGTCAAGCTGAGCGCATGTTCAATACGTTCTACCAGAGCCAAGCGGTCCTCAGGGTTCTCCAGAGCCGCCTTAATGGTATCCAGCCCTACCCGCTCCAACCATTCTGCTGTTCGCTCGTTGTACTTGCCTGTCTCACGGTAATATTGCAGGTACGCTCCCGTCCATTCCAGCACTTCTTCCTCCGTCTTAACCTTGCTAAGCAAATCGCACGCTCTTACCTTCGTCCCGCCGTTTCCTCCTACATATAGCTCCCATCCACCATCGATAGCTACAACACCAAAATCTTTGATTGTTGCTTCCGCGCAGTTGCGCGGGCATCCAGACACAGCCATCTTTACTTTAGCCGGCGTACTCAACCGCTCAAACCGCTTCTCCATTTCGATCCCCATGCTGATAGCATCCTGAGTACCGAATCGGCAAAAGGTCGAACCTACACAAGTTTTAACGGTCCGCAAGGTTTTACCGTAAGCATAGCCCGAAGGCATGTCCAGATCCGCCCACATATGCGGCAAGTCCTGCTTCCTTACACCCAACAAGTCGATCCGCTGCCCTCCGGTAATTTTAACCAAAGGCACGTCATACTTCTCGGCTACCTCAGCTATTCTCTTTAAATCCTTAGGAGTGGTAACGCCGCCGTATATTCTCGGAACAACCGAGTAAGTACCGTCCTTCTGGATATTGGCATGGTTCCTTTCGTTTACAAAACGCGACTCTTTCTCATCCTCATGCTCATCAGGCCATACCATGCCGAGGTAATAGTTCAGAGCCGGGCGACATTTGGAGCAGCCTTCCGGATGGCTCCATTCCATTACATTCATAACTTCCTTCGAGGTCGTCAATCTCATGCTGCGGATACCGTCAACCACTTCATCCCGGCTCAGTGTCGTACATCCACAAATGCCTTCCTTGACCGTCTTCACTCCATCCGCCCCGAGTACATAGGTAAGCACATCAGCCACAAGAGGCTTGCATCCGCCGCATGAAGCGGAAGCTTTGGTGCATGCTTTGATATCATTGACGCTGGAACAGCCTTTTTCATTAATCGCTTGTACGATAGCTCCTTTGGATACGCCATTACATCCGCAGATGATTTCATCGTCCTTCATAGCCGCCACCATGTCAGCCCCTGATTTAACGGAGCCAGAACCACCTGAGCCAAGCAGAATTTCCTTCTCTCTCCCCGTTACATCTTCCCCGTTCCTTATCATAGCGAACAATCGCGAGCCATCGCTTATATCTCCGAACAAAACAGCTCCTGCAACCTTGCCATTTTTAATAACGACCTTCTTGTATACACCGTCAAATTCGTCCTGCACGCGTACCGCCCGAGTGTCTTCACTATCCGTAAACTGTCCTGCCGAAAACACATCCACACCGGACACTTTCAGTTTAGTTGAAACTACGGAGCCTTGATAACCATCCGTGTCCACGCCAGCTAGTCTTTTAGCAAGGACAGCACCCTGCTCATAGAGAGGGGCTACAAGTCCGTATGCTATACCGCGATGCTCTGCACATTCACCCACCGCATAGATATGAGGGATATTGGTTTCCAGATAATCATTAACGACAATACCACGATTGATCTCAATCCTGCTTCTGTTGGCAAGCTGTACATTAGGTCTTATACCCACTGCCATAACAACGAGATCCGCCGATTCCTCTGAACCATCTGTAAATCTTACGCCCGTAGCCCGCTTTATCCCAATAATCCTTTCCGTGTTTTTCTCCAATAAAAACTTCATTCCCTGCTGCTTAAGTTCCTTTTGCAGCATGATGGCCGCCGTTACATCCAGCTGTCTTTCCATCAAATATTTGTGTATATGAACTACAGATACTTCCATATTTAGATTCAGTAAACCTCTGGCTGCTTCCAATCCCAGCAATCCCCCGCCTATAACAACCGCCTTTTTATATAATTTGGCCGTTTCCATCATAATCTCGCAATCTTTAATGTCGCGAAAAGCAATAACTCCCTTTTTATCCGCACCAGGCAGCGGCAGCATAAAAGGAAGCGACCCCGTAGCTACGATCAGTTCATCGTATGGTACACTGACTCCGTTGTCAGCGCTGACCAGCTTTCGTGATGAATCAATGCCATTTACCGTTGTTCCCGTATACAGTGTAATATTGTTTTGCTGGTACCACTCCCGGCTATTAATCACAATATCATTCATATCCGCATCTCCAGCCAGAACAGACGAAAGCAGGATACGGTTATAATTAGGGTGCGGCTCGCTGCCGAAGATAGTGATGTCATAGCGGTTCGGGGCAAGCTTCAAAATCTGCTCTACGCAATTAACTCCAGCCATACCGTTACCGATCAGTACTAATTTCTTTTTCATCGGTTCACACTCCTGTTAGTTTTAATTATTTATTGTAAACTGGTTAATAACAAATATTTTAAGTTATGTTTATGTTATTTAATATAACATTAATTCTTATTATTAATAATCTACTTTAAATAAACGTATATTTCAATAGTTAATGTTATGTTTATTGACATATTTCATATTATTTTTTAATAAATACGAACGTTTTATAAATAAAATCATGTAATGTTCGTGTTAATCCAATAACAAAACTTGCCTAATACTCCCCACGCCTCACATTGTTTAAACACAAAAACTCAAAGGTTTAACATCGCTTTTTCATGTATAATAAAGGAAGTCATTTGTAAGCGATTTCTACCAATTACTAAAGGAGTGGTGAATGATGATTTACCGCAGCTTCGGAAATACAGGATGGCAGGTTTCGTCTATAGGACTGGGTACTTGGAATATCGGGAATCAGTGGGGAGAGGTGGACGATGCAACCTCGTTTGCTACGATCCGTACTTCACTGGACCATGGCGTTAATTTGTTCGATACTGCTGAGTCTTATGGAATCCCGAACGGTTTATCCGAACAACGTCTCGGAAAAGGACTTGCGGGTGAACGGCACAAGGCTTATATCGTTTCCAAGATCGGAAATTTCGGCAAACGTACCGGACAAGGAGTTCCTCTAACCACTCCCGATATGATCAGGCTTTGCGCACATGCTTCTTTGCACCGTTTAAGAACCGACTGGGTGGATGTTATGCTGTGCCATATATCGAATATTGAGGATCCTTCTGTATTTCTTGAGGGCTTCGAGATTTTGAAGCAAAATGGGGAAATTAGAGAATACGGCATATCTACAGATAGCCTGGAGGTGCTGAAGAAATTCAATGTTCATGGCAATTGTCGCGTCGTTGAAGTGGATTATTCCCTATTGAATAGGGCGGCTGAACAACAATTTCTGCCTTATTGCGAGGAACATGGCATTGGTGTCCTTGTGCGCGGTCCTTTATCCATGGGTTTATTATCCGGTAACTATTCGGCAGAAACTGTCTTTACCGATAGCGTACGTGTAAACTGGAACTCGGATGGCGCAGGGCGCCAGCAGTTCGAAAACCGCATCCACAAGCTGAACGCGGTCAAGCAGGCGCTGCACGATGGTGAAGATATGGCTACGGCGGCTCTACGCTTCGTTATCTCTCACCCTGTGGCAGCCGTAGCTATCCCCGGTGCGAAGTCACCTAAGCAGGCTGCAGCTAACGCCCAGGCCGGCAATGAGCTATTCTCCAGGGAGCAGCTCGATAGATTCAATATGTAAGCGCCACACACTAGCTGATCCATGCAGGATTTATAATAAAATGCACAAAAACCACCTCATAGCGTTGTTCACTCTATACACGCCTTGAGGTGGTTTTTAAGGTTTTTGCCTTGAAGCTAATAATAATCAGGCTGCTGCTCATCTTCAGCAATACTTTGCAGATCGGAAGCCGTGATGCTAATAATACGGTAATTTTGCAGCTGAGCGAGCCTCGAAGCTTGCTCTTTAATAAACTTCGGCGAGCCCTCCTGCTCCTCATCATATAACAGGATCATCCCATCGGAGTTGCGCAGCAGGAATTTATTTTTCTCTTTAAACTGCCAAGGCCCATCATACTTGCTCTTGGTCACACTGTTTACATAATTGGCTTTTTGCATAACACCCTCATAGATGCTTTTCTTCTCATCGCTCCACTTCTCTTCTTGCTCCAAGAAAGGCGTAATGACAGCCAATCTGAGATGGTTATACGACTCCTCCTGCTGCAATTCAAGCACTGCTTCCGCCGCCCACAGCTCCACTCCCCACTGACCACTCACTATAACCCATTCCAAGCCTTCATCTATGAGAGCAATAATTTGCTTTTTGATGGCCTTCTTAATAATTTCAATTCCCTTATGCTTCAGCGAAAATATCCCCAGCTCAGAAGCCTTATATCCCATCACCAGAACTCTATTCACATGATTAACTCCTGTCCATTCAGATGCAATCCATGCTATAATACCCATGAATTTATTATAGTCATTTTTATCAGACAGGAGAATAGCTGTGATTTACTCCATGATGAACGCATCCAGACCTATCCTTTTCACCATGCTGGTCATTGCCTTTGTACTAGAGACTCTTACTGGATGGAGATCGCTGCAGGCAGTTGAAGGCACGCTCGCACTCCTCAGCTTAATTGTCTCCCTGCATGCCGCCAGAAGGATGTTTCAAATTGTTGCCGCTCTTTTTATCACTGCGGGTATTGCATGTATCGTGTGGGCGAATGTACCACTGACCGAAGTCCCTTTCTTAATGACATCCAACGTCATGCTAATCTCCCTGTTGTATATGCTGCCGTTTGTAAACCGTGTCATTCGTATCGGGGGGTACGATCGGCATTTGAGCAGATGGCTCAATGTGCAGTCCGGTCACTTGGGGCATCTATATGTCCGATCCTTGGCGGTCAGCTATTTGCTGAGCCTCTTTTTATTTTTTGCAGCCATTCCACTGCTTCACCGGGTGCTGAGCAAGCATCTTCAAGGGCAGGATTTAAGACTGACGAACCGCCTTATGAGCATGTCCATTCTTCGCGGATTCGGAATCGTATCTGTCTGGAGTCCTGTTGAGCCATTGGTTGCAACGGCCGTATTGATTACCGGGGTATCTTATTTATCCTTGCTGCCCTGGATGCTTGGATTGTCTGCCATTCTATTTATTGCAGGAGGATTATGGGGCTTGCAATTCCGTAAAATTCCACTGAAGCAAGAGACCGGCGTCACTGCATTAGCTCCCTCCTGGTCCAAAACAGGCGCTTTTCTGCTGGCTCTCGTGCTGTTAATCGCATCCGCTTTTGCGCTGCAGGCCTTGCTTGGCATTTCTTTTTTTGCGGCTATGACGTTCGCCCTGCTTCCCTTTTCCTTGCTGTGGTCCGTCATTTTGAGACGGTTTAAACGATTTGTGTCCACCAGCCGCAAACAATGGAAGAACAGCGTGGACGGGCTGCGTCATTTGCTTGTGCTGTTCTTATCATTCGGATTTTTCAACGGTGCAGTTTCCAAAACTCATTTGTTTCAGTTAATGGAAGAACCCGTTCAAGCCATGTCTCAGTGGCCCGTAGTGCTGTTTGTATTTATATTTCTGGTCTGTTTGATTTTGCCGATAATCGGTGTGCATCCGTTGGTAGTTATGAGCTTATTCGGAATCTTTTTGCAGCCCATCCTACAAGTCATGAACCCGCTTAGCATCGCTATCGTTCTGGTTACCTCATGCTTATGCTCTTCTTTTATGGGGACCTTCAACACAACCGTCACGATTATGAGCGGACTCCTGCAAGTAAATCCTTACCGGATTACATTATGGAACTTTGTCTTCGGTCTTGTTTATGGAGCCATCGGCGTTATCGCCGCTCTTTGCTTGCTATAGTGAAGGGAAACACGGTGCTAAGGCAATGCGGAAGTAATTGTTCCTTTATCACCTGAAAAATCCAAAAATCAGAGCGATACAGGAACAGTCAGTTCCGTTATTGCTCTATTTTTGTGCATACATGCTCCATTCGGCCAACATAACGGAATTCCTACTTCCGCTATCGATCCATATTGGTGGCGGCTGATGGAATAGCGGAACTCTCCGTTCCGTACAAATTGCTCCAGGGCTCATCGCCGCCGCTATCCCTATAAAAATCCCCCTTGATCATGAAGATCTTAAGCCTTTATGTAGCTCTAATCTAAGCAAGGCAGGCAGGTCTTCGAAAAGCTTTCTGATCGAACCTCTTTCAGAGGATACATTTCGATCTTAAAAGCAGCTTATCTTGCGAGATAAATAGGCTCCTCTCGGCAAACTTATACTAGATAGGGCATCTTACTTTAGCGCTGTAAAGCACTTAAAGTTTCTTACATGGCAAAAAAAGACCTAGCCTATGCACCATGCATAATCCAGGTCTTTTTATTGTTCATATACAATCTCATAGACTACTTATCTTTCTTAGCGTGTGAACCGTCACAGTTTCCTTCAGCATTCTTAGTGTTACCACAGGCACATTGTCCCATCGTATTCGCCTCCTTAGTTAAATTGGATAAGCCTATTGTACATTATCCACTTACATAAGTAAAGCGATTTACTATTAATAAGTAAATGACAATGATTATCTTTCTCAAGCCATTGCCTAACTTACAAATAGGGCTGAACGATTGCGCGGATTCGCTCCAGTCCTTCCCACATGTCGCCCGGTCCATCATAAATAAGCACAACAGCACCCTTGTAATCAGCTGCCCTCAAAGTATCCAGACAGCTCACAAATTCTGTTTCATCCGGCATTCCCTTGTCATCATACTGCGCCTTGGCATGAACCGATACACTGTACGGAAGCGTCATAGCAAACTCCTCGTACTTAGATGGCAGCTTAAAATTGCCAAAATCGGTTATGAGCCCAACCTTATCACTGGCTTGCTCAAGAATCTTAAGGCAGCTCGCAGCTGTAGATGTAAGTGCCCGGAAATTTTCAGTAACGACCCGGACTCCCTGTATGGCTGCATAATCTGCAAGCTCCGTCAAAGCTTCAGCTGACTTGCGAATCGCCTCTTCATCGGAAGGCTCGGCGTCACCGGCGATTACACGGATTTGTTTAGCGCCAGCTGCTGCGGCAATATCGATCCAACTGCGGATCAGAGCATAATCAGCCTCGCGTCGAATGTCGTCCACTACAGTCAGATCGCCATAATCCAGCAGTAAAGTATCAAAGGAGATGCCTGCAGCAGCGAATTCTTCCCGCAGTTGTGCCAAATACGCAGCTTCCGTGGATGGAAAATGAAAGTGGCACACCTCTATAGCCTTGTAGCCCCGCTTTGCGGCTTCGCCAGGCAGCTCCAACAGCGTCAGTACCTCCGGCTGCTCTTGTATACGAATTGAGTGTGTACTCGAATTGGCATCCCATTGAGTCCAGCGAAGCGGCCCTAACAGACGATGCAGGCTCCAGGTGCTTACGGATAAATAAGACATCGGTCATATCCTCCTAATATTTTTTAGAAATACTTATCAATTTTTACACAATTAGTATAAACGCTTTCATCATACCATAGCCTGTTGAAAATATGCGACTACATACTTGAGTAATATGCTTATTTATTTAAAAAAAGCCTCCCGCTTCTACTTCAGCAGCAGAAATGAGAGACTTCATTTAAAAATATGGATTGCAAGTGGCAGCGGAGTCATTTCTCCAGTTTTTGCAGCTTATTACGAACAGCCTCCAGACTCGGGTTACGTTCAAGCACCTGATGTAATATCGCAAGAGCATCTTGTTTTTTTCCTGAGATAAGAGCCAGATCTGCGATGGCCACATCGGTTTTCCACTGCGGAATTTGTGTATCGGCTGGCGTCGGACCACGATAGGTTTGGAACTGCTCCTTAATACTACGCAGCGATTTCTCGGAGTTTTGAAGCAATTGGACTGCCTGCCTCATCTGAATTTGTGCTAGATAATAGATTGCATCCGGAAAATTCGGTGCTTTGGCAAGCGCTCGCCTGCAAGCCTGTTCCGCCAAATCCAATTCTTTTCGCGACATATAAATTTTCACGAGAAACATTTGGACATCCAGAGTACGTCCAAACCGTGGATAATCGGCAGCCTTTGCTTCAGCAGCCAAGAACAGCTCAACAGCCTTGTCTACATTCCCGTAAGCCATACTTTCCCTGCCATAGTAGAGCAGCCAGCCTGGATTATCCGGTTCTTCGGCAACCATTTGCTCCAGCAGCCTGAGGTTGCGTTCAAGCTTTTTTTCATCTTTCACAATGGAAGGCTCGTAACCGTCGTGAAGCAGCCGTATTCGTACCGATTGACGGTAAGACTCTCCTTCAAACACACCTTGCCCCTCAAGAACAATTTGTTCATGAACACGCCCTCGGTAGAGCAAGCCTCGCCTTGTCGGAAACATCCGCGTCTGTGTAAACTCATCCGAGAGCGTTCCGTCCATCTGATTAAGCTGCCAGATTAACAGCACAGGCGGAATCTCCAGCTCATCGAATATACCGGCTATATCGCGAACTGCATGCTTATCTTCAGCAACAAGATACTCATCGGAATCTACCCACAGTACCCAGTCACTTTCCACATGCTCAAGTCCAAGATTTCTCTTCTCTGCAAAATCTTCACGCCACTCTACGTTAACAAGCTTAGCTTCAGGGAACTGTTTGACGATCTCAACGGTGCGATCTGTAGAATTAGAGTCTATTACTACGATCTCGTCTACCGCACCGATCAATTGGGTCAGACAACGTTCTATGGAACGTTCATTATTGTATACCAGGATAGCTGCAGCAACGGTTACCTTTTTGACCTCAAGCAGCTCATTGATTGACGCTCTCTCCGGACCGTCAGGGACATCCTTGACTGCTTTATGGACGGCATGTACCCAACCCGACTGCGGGTCCAGCATCCATGCACGGTCAAACACCCGCCGCGCGGCCTTTCCATAGCCTTGATGCATCAAGGCTTCACCCAGGTATACCCAGGCTTGCGCCAAGAGCCGATTGCTCCGCAGCACTTCGATGGACAACGATTCCGCTTCTTTGTAGCGTTTTGTTTTCAATGCGTCTATGATCGGTTGCAAGGGAATAGTTTGCAATGGTTTCACCTGTTTCCTCTTCCTCAAGATCGAATAATCTTTTTTTGATGTGCCACATTAACACCGTGCCTAGCCTTTTAGCATCCCTGCACTTCAAAAAGAAAGACCAACGGCGAGGTTGGCCTTTTTTTCATTTTTTTCCATGAACCCAGCTTTTGATTTAAGGAAGGAGGTAATCGTAATAAAAATTAAACTTAATGGCTTTGGAAACCGTGTCTGGAGCATTGACATCAACGGTTATCGTAGTAGATCCGGTTAAAGGGAAGGGGCCCATTGAATCCTCATAGTTTCTATCCAGAGTCAAATAGTTTCCGTTTAAATTATAATTCGAAAAATAGTTTGTATAATTGGAGCCTGTATTAGGGATCGAAATAGCAGAGATAGGTAATGTACCAAATATATCACCCAAGTAAACATCGAACGACCCGAAAGCAGTAAGACTGTCATATACATAAACTTCACTAGGATCATAAACCTCAACATTAAATGAGTCTGCGACCGTATTTCCATGGCCGTCATCGGCGGTTACTGTTATGGTGGATGTTCCCGCAGAGGCTCCTTGAATCATATACTTCCCAAAATCGGTGCTGCTTAAAGTTACTTTTGCTACTGCCCCATTATCGGATGTAACAGTATAGAATAATTGATCTTCGTCAGGGTCGATAAAATAAGAATAGGTTGGTCTGAAGACAAGACCGTTCCCCACGTTCAGTGCCCTGAGCGTAAATGGAATACCCTCGCCTTGTCTCAAAGTCGGCGGTGCACTCACATCAACGTCAAAGGTGCCGGTTACTTTACCCCCATGCTGATCATCTACAATTACAGTAACGGTTGTCGTGCCGGAATTCAAACCAGTCAGTTCTAGCGCTCCGCTGCTCGGATTGGCGCTAACAATACCTGTATTAAATCCGTAAACAGCCGTTATGGCCATATTGTCCTCATCCGCATCGTTAAAGATGTCACTGGCATACACGGTGACAGTGCTACCCTTTGGCACATATTTGAGAACATCTGGTATGTGTTCAGGGATTCTGTTCACATTAACAATAAATGTATCGGTAACGCTGCCGCCATAATTGTCACTTGCTGTTAGTGTCACCACATTGGTACCAGCAGGCAGTCCCTCAATGTCCGCGTATACGTTGCCGCTAGTTATCATTGTAACTGATAAATTCCCACCCAAATTCGATGCAGCAGAGTAACTAAGCGTGTCTCCATCTCCATCCCAGAATCGGCTGGAAACCACTACACGAGCCTTGGTGTTATAATTGATATTCATCTCAGGCGTAGGTGAACCAACCAGAATAGGCGCTTTGTTCAAAGTCATATCAAAGCTTGCTGTAGCAGTGCCTCCTTGGTGTCCGTCACTAGCCGTAACAGTGATAGTCGTTAATCCATGACCTGTAGAGGCGGGATATACCGTTAACTGCTTTTCAACAACTTCGACCGTTGCAAACTCAGCATTGTCGCTTGCAGCACTATACATCAAGGTATCCCCACTATCCTCATCAGTGAAGGCACCTGTTAAGTCAATTATTACAGGCTTGGGAAGAGACGGATCAACTATCAGGTTAGACAGATAGCCTGCTGCGTACACCGGCGGGTTATTGGCTACATTCACGGTAAATTTGTCCGTTACACTGCTGCCATAAGTGTCCGTTGCCCGAATGGTTACTATATTGGTGCCTATAGGCAGTCCACCTATAAAAGCATATGTACTGCCGCTGCTTAGTTGAGTTGTTACGTTCAAGATGCCACCCAAGTCAGATTCAGCGGAATAACTGAGCGTGTCTCCATCCGCATCCATAAATCGGGAAGAAACATTTACATTCACTGAACTGTTATGTTTAATATTCTTCGTTGGAATAGCCTCATTAATCAAAGCGGGCACTCTGTTCAAAGTCAGATTAAAGCTCGTTTGTGTCGCGCTATGGCCATCATTAGCACTCACTGTAACAGGAGTGCTTCCATGACTTGTCTGAGATGGGTATAAAGTTAAATTATTTCCGCTTACACCTGCCGTTGCCATTGCTAAATCGCTAATTATTGCACTGTATGTTAATAAATCGCTATCCGGATCGGTGAATGCTCCCGCCAGGTTAATCGTAACAGGACCGTTATCAGGACTGACCATCAGATCTGCTAGACTACCGGCAACATACACCGGAGCGTGATTCTCAGACACAACCTTCGTGTCAAAGCTGATCTGCGCTGTAGCGCCGCTATTATCCGTTGCTTTCAGCATTACTGTCGTGGTGCCGATCGACAGGGGTACAAGGGATAATTGACCGCTTACCAGAATTGTATCTACTATACCTGCCGGAAAGGTTGATACGTTAAAGAACATGCTGTCCCCTTCATCAGGATCTGTAAAATGGCTGCGGGCATTGATCAGAACGGGAGGACCACCCATTGTTATCGTTTTGGGATCTATCATTCCTGCTACCGGCGAATGATTAACAGGCGGTGCGCTCGCCACCGATACTACGAAGCTGCCCTGTGCCGACTCCCCCTTACTATCGTAAGCAGATGCCGTCACTGTCGAGGTACCTATTGCTGCACCATAAATCTTTAATAGCCCTTGAGTTTGCTCTACTTGAATGAAGTTAGGCGACGAGGGGCTAATGTGAACGGGATTAAATTGCATCGTATCTCCCGGGTCAATATCTGTAAATCCATTGTGCAAATCAATCGTGGCATAAGTCCCCTTGGTAACCGTTACAGCCGTAATTGAATTATTCCACACTGGAGCATGGTTAGCCCCATAAGTCGCATCTATTACGGATAATGGGTATGTATTGCTTGCTCTACCGCCGTGCCCGTCATTCACAGATACATTCAAATCCAATGACCCGTGCTGCAGTCCGGTAACCGTGATTCGATTGCCTGATAATGCGGTTGTTACATTTCCTGTTGTGCTAAGGCTGAAGGTTTCAATAGTAAGGGCATTGTTGTCAATATCCTCGAACAATTGGTCAGGATTAATGATTAGGGATTCATTCTTATTAACAGAAAGTGATGTGCCCTTCGATTTTGGAGGGGTATTGGGAGTAAAGGGAGTCTGCGGCGCTATAAAATGAAGGATTTGATTCAAGCTTGTCCGGTCAACCGTATGGCTGCTTGCATAGGCTGCAATCTCACCAATATCAATAATGTTGTTATTATCTCGATCCATTGTATCTGGAATAACTGAAACATCGAACGTATCTGTTACTGTTCGCAAGCTGCCTGCCGTTCCGGTTATGCTTACCGTAGCTGTTCCCAGTCTGTCAGTACTCAATGTAAGTAAATTACCGCTTATCGATGCAATAAAGCCCTGCAGCTCGCTAACCGAGGATGAATATGCTGTAGCTCCATCAAAATATTGGCTTAAATCAAGAGTTAGTGATTTGCCAACACCTGCCTTAATATCAGGCAGCGGACTTTTGACATAAGGAGCTATGAGAGGGGCTACTGGAGCAGAAAGCGCATGTACATAGGGTGTTGCGGATGGGAGCACATAAAACACGGGATTCATCACAAGTGATGCCGTTAATATCTTTGCTAATTTCTTGCCGGAACTTCGTTTGACGGCGTTTTTTTTCCTTTTCATCCATTCAATTCCCCTTAAAAAATCTATTATCCCGATTAAATCTATATCCTTTAGTCTATCATAATTTCTACCAAAAAAGTGTGCATTTTAACACAGATTCATAGTTTTAAACAAAAATCGACATAATAATAATCGGCAGCAGCTTCCTTTGGGGACCAGAATGTTTATTTGTTTTCCGTAAGATCTAAGCAAAATGCCTTTGGTTTACAATTTACGTTTGTGCGTTTGGAGGGATGGATGTGGGATTCCGGCCGCTGTTGAAGTCGTGTTCCTTTTGAATTGTAGGCTTGCAGCGGATGGAACACGATCTTCAAAGGCGGACGCTATCGCTCCTCCATCCCACACCCATTCCCTCTTTTGTTCTACTCTGTGCTTTGCGTTTCTTCTTTAATTAGTCAAACACATGAATTCGCTTTACTACAAGCCTCCATGTCATAAGACTACTCCTGATTAGTGGAGACTACGCTCAAGTTGAAAGTTTACCTATTTTGCCCATCATGCAGTTAAAACCTATACGGGGCATTTAGAAGACCATGAACAGCTTAAATATGAGATGAACTTCGCTCAATCCATACCATATAAATTCTCAAAATAAAAACCCTTATACACGATAAGGGTTTTCATTGTTCTCAATTATTCGGTTATTTAGCTTATCTGAATTCAGGCGGTATACGTCTCGCTACACCGGTTAATATAGCAGCTTCGATAGTAGCATGCCTTACTTTCGTAACGACCTGCTCGTTAAAAATACTAGGGATGATATACTGATCGTTCAGCTCCTTCTCGGAAACAACCGAAGCAATAGCGCGAGCCGCGGCAAGCTTCATAGGTTCATTGATGCGGCGTGCCCTGCAGTCCAATGCTCCTCTGAAAATACCTGGGAACACTAACACGTTATTGATCTGATTCGGATAGTCGCTTCTCCCTGTGGCAAACACGCGCACATGCGGGAGAGCTTCCTCCGGGTCAATCTCCGGCTTAGGGTTAGCCATGGCGAACACAATGCTGTTCGGCGCCATTTTCTGAACGTCTTCCGCGCCCAAGAGCCCGCCCCTCGATACGCCGATAAATACATCAGCACCCTTTATCATTTCTTTCAAGCTGCCCGATTCAGCTTCAACCTGAGGCTGCTCAGCCAGCCATTGCCACATGGGATAAGCATATTCGCCGCCTCGTACAATGGCTCCATCGCGGTCAACCGGAACCAGTCTCTTCACCCCTGCGGCTAGCAGCATTTTACAAATGGACACACCTGCCGCACCAATCCCGTTTACAACTACGCGCACATGCTCCATACGTTTTCCTACTACCTTCAGGGCGTTCAATAGTCCCGCGATAACAACAATAGCCGTGCCGTGCTGATCATCATGAAAAACCGGCATATCCAGCTCCTCTGCCAAGCGCGTCTCAATCTCGAAGCAGCGAGGAGAGCTGATATCCTCCAGATTGATCCCGCCAAATATGGGGCTGATCGCTTTGATCGTACGGATGATCTCCTCGGTATCCTTGGTGTCCAGGCAGATAGGGAAGGCATCCACACCACCCAGCTGCTTAAACAGCATCGCCTTGCCTTCCATCACAGGCGCGGCTGCATGCGGCCCGATGTCTCCTAGCCCCAATACAGCCGTTCCATCGGTCACAACCGCCACCGTATTACGCTTTATTGTCAAGGAATAAGCCTTCTGTGGATTTTCATGAATAGCGGTACAAACACGGGCCACACCTGGCGTATAAACTCTGGATAAATCGTCCCGGTTTTTAATAGGAAGATTTGGTTGAATGGATATTTTGCCTCCAAGATGCACCAGAAATGTACTATCAGATACATTGACAACTTGAATTCCATCCATCTGACGAAGTGACTCCACAATCAAGGCTTCCGCTTTATCCGCTATATGAACTGTGATGTCGCGAGTGGATGTTTCTTGTCCGGGACGGATAACATCTATAGAGGTAATATCCCCGCCCGCCTTACTAATGACCGATGCTACATCACCAAAATTGACTTTGGCATGATTTAATTCCAAACGCAGTATAATACTGTTGTACGCCATCCAATTCGCTCCTTTTCTTCTTTCGAAACCCAGATTATATGCCAATTACAAATGAAGAGCTCATATCCCGAAGCGTCTTAATTACACTCATCGCTACAATATATCCGGTTTTCGGATTTCGTGCGGACGGCGTGTTCTGAATTTGCAGCTTGATTTGTCCGAATTTGCCTCTGGCTTCTATCTCATGAATATTATGGCTAATATGTGGGTCTACGTATACTTTTACTTTCGTTTTATCAAAGCCAATGCCAGCAAGACTCAACGCTGCTGATACATTCACACTTTCAGGGAATAATCGCGCCGAATCACGTGCAACTCCCTCGAATGCACAATACGGCTCACTTAATTCAGCCAAGTTGACTTGCTCTTCAATTAACGTTCCATACCAAGCCTTAGGCGGCTTTCTCGTAACCAGCGTTACTTCCTCCATCGGACCTACGCTTCCGGCTGCAATTCGATCCAATCCGCCTATCGCAGCAGAGGGGACTATGATTTTCCGCCCACTCTGTTCAGCTTTATCCCTCAGCAGCTTCTGCAACGATTCATCGGCAAAAGCTCCTATGCTGACCAATATTAAATCCGCGCCATGCTGCAGTGCCCTTTCCCCATATTTTCTGACGGCTCCGTGACCGGCGCACTCTATAACGATGTCCAGATTTTGATTAAAAAACTCGTCTTCGTCTTCCGTGATCAAATATTCCGTCGAATTTGAATCCTCATATTTGGATTTATCCCTAACCAGGATCGCCTCCAGCTGCACCAAGCCAGATCTTCCTTGATGCACCGCCTGGGCTACATCCTCTCCAATAGTTCCGTACCCGATAATCCCTACCTTTTTCATAAGCCCTCCTGAAAAATTTCATAAAAAATAATTACCCTAAGTCTCTATTGGAATCTGCCTTGGCAAAACCAACTTCATAAACACATTCTTAAGTAAGCATAAGCTGAAATTTTTAATTTGGAACCACTTTTCTATCATATCAAAAATATTGCATTTGGTATACCATAAACCATATAGCTGTGTTATAATGGGCTTATACCGAAGGGGAGGGATACTTATGCCATCTGTGACTTTTCAAACATCAGGCAAAACTATCGAAGTGGATAAAGACGCGAATCTTCTTAGAACATCCATCAGATACGAGGGAGCCGTTCCCTTCAAATGCGGCGGAGGACTTTGCGGAACGTGTCGCGTGCAGATCGTCGACGGAAACGAGCATCTCAGTAAAGTGATGAAGAAAGAAATCGATAGACTAGGAACCGAAAAGATTGAGCAAGGCTTCCGTCTTGCTTGTCAAACCTTCGTAACCGGAGACGTTACGGTCTTATGGGGCGAAGAGGATGTCGATCGTTTAAACAAAATCGCTCAAAGACGGATTAATGCAGCTCAATAAGAACTTATAATCATAATAGAAAAAGCAAGAGCCCAGTTGAATTTCAGTCGGGCTCCTTTTCATGTCCGGATACTTGTATTAAATGTTTAGTTCCCAACCTTTTTATTGTTCAAAAACAAATGAACTTCGTCCGCAGACGGTATCGATTCTTGAGCTCCGGCCCGTGACACTGCGATGGCTGAAGCAGCGCTAGCCTGCTGCAGGGAATCGCTAATCGCCAAGCCTTGCTGCCTTGCCACAATAAAGGAGCCAATAAAGGTATCGCCCGCTGCAGTTGTATCCACAGTATTTACAGAAAAGGCAGGTGTGAAAATAGTTTCATCTTCCTTGTTCATATAGAACGAGCCTTTTTCACCCAATGTAACGATAACTTCCTTAACCCCTGACGCAAGGATCTGGCCTGCCGCTAGTTTAACGTTAGATAAATCTTCGTCAAGCTGCACACTTGTAATGTATTCAACCTCAGATTCATTTAATATCATTACATCGATTAGAGGAAATACTTCCTCTGGTATAGCTAGAGCTGGAGCTGGATTTACATAAGTTTGTATGCCCTGTTGCCTTGCAGCTTCGAGAGCAAATTGCGTGCAGCTCCAAGGTATTTCATTTTGGACAAGTAAAACGGATGACTCTTCAAACAGCCTCGGCAGCATCGCTAAATCCTCTACAGTCAAACAGCCATTAGCTCCTTCGCTAAGGACAATGCTGTTCTGACCGGATTCATCCACTGCGATAAAAGCTGTGCCAATGTCACTATCCTTCCTCAATATCCGGTCTGTATTTACTTGGTAGCTTTTAAGACCAGACACAATATCCCTGCTGTAGAAGTCGTTTCCAACGGCTCCGACTATAGTTACCTTCCCACCCGCAAGCGCTGCTGCAACAGCCTGATTTGCTCCTTTGCCACCGGATTTCGTCTCCGTTTTATAGCTTTGAACCGTTTCTCCCGGTAGCGGAAGCTTGCGAATATAACAAACAAAATCCATGTTAATGCTTCCTACAACGACTATATTTCCCATTGAAACAACCTCCCTTTGTATAGGCCAAACGGATTTCTGTCTCTTCATCTTCATTTCAAGCA
The DNA here is from genome assembly GCF_042676305.1 of Paenibacillus sp. GCM10027630. NCBI lineage: Bacteria > Bacillati > Bacillota > Bacilli > Caryophanales > Paenibacillaceae > Paenibacillus > Paenibacillus sp. GCM10027630. Next base: position 78,480 of record NZ_JBHTGY010000021.1, read on the forward strand.
AAAATTCCATCAGTCGCTTCACGGCACTATTCTTTGGATCCTGTATTGGCGATACCGTTGACAAAATAACGCTGCAGCGGTAGTAAAACAAGGACGGGCACAATAACAGCGATGATGATACCGGCGAACATTTCATTCCAATAGGTTGCAAACTCGGTAACAAAATCGCTTAAAGCCACCTGTATAACCTTATACTCTTTCGAACGGGTTGCTATCAACGGCCACATGAAGGACTCCCACTGATGAATAAAAATTAACAATCCGGCACTTACCGTAACAGGCTTGCACAGCGGGAGGATGATGCCCGCATATATTTTGAACCACGAAGCTCCGTCAATCCGGGCCGATTCAATAAGCGCCTTCGGAAGGTCAAGGAAAAATTGCCTGTAAAGAAAAATGACCAAACCATTGGCTAAACCCGGAACAATGATGCCGGAGTACGTATCGATCCAACCCAAGCTGTCAACCAGGCCATACAAAGGGATTGCAATAACCTCAAACGGGATCATAAAAGTAAGAATAACGAGGAAAAACAATAAAGCTCTACCTTTAAATTCGAAATATACAAAAGCAAAGGCAGCCATAGAAGCGATAACCAATCCCACCACAACATTGACAATAGAAACATAAAACGTGTTAAAGAAAATTCGGCCAAAGCCTCTATCTACAAATAAAGAGACATAAGCATCAAAAGTTATATGAGTCGGGATAAACGTTCGCCAGGAAACAGGAGACATATAGCGAAAAATCTCATCCAGGGGCCGCAGCGAAGATACAAGTGCAAACGCCAAAGGAAGCAGAATGATTAACCCCAGAATGATGTGAGCGATATACAGTAAAGGAACTGAGCCTTTATTACGTTTCATGGGATCTCCTCTCTAATGCTTTGCCTTCAGAAATTTGAATTGCAAGGCAACGATACTTAAAGTTAATAGCAGCAAAATAATAACGATCGCAGAAGCTCTGCCTGAATCGGAGTAAAGAAACGCGCTGTTGTAGCTCTCCAGCATCAGAACATTCGTGCTATGCTCCGGTCCACCCTGAGTAAGAATATACATCGGGGAGAATAATAAGAAATTGGACACCGTCACCGATACCGCGACAAAGGTTATGGACCGTTTCATCATCGGAAAAGTGACCTGCTTAAACTGCTCCCAGCGGGATGCTCCATCTATGGATGACGCCTCGTATAAAGACACCGGAACCTCCTGCAAACCCGCCAGGAAAAAGATAGCCCAATAGCCGATGCCTTTCCATGTTGCTATACCGATTATGGAAGCAAGGGCTTGCTTAGCGCCCGTTAGAAAAGGCTGCTGCTCCATGCCCAGACCGACAAGCATCGAATTGACGACTCCTTGCTCAGGGCTCAGCATGATGTTCCACAGGATACAAGCGGTAGAGACCGAAACGGCTACAGGAACAAAATGAATCCCTCTAAACCAACCGATATGTTTGAGCTTCGCATTAAGCAATAAGGCCAGCATAAAAGCAAGAATGACCTGAATCGGATTGACGAATACATTGAATAACAACGTAATTTTCAAAGAGCTCCAAAATACCGGATCGGTAAAAAGAAACCTATAATTCTGCAAACCGACAAACGCTTCGCTTGCATTTAAAAAGGACGGTGCATAGAAGCTGTCCTCCAAGCCCTTAAAAACGGGGTACAGTTTAAACATCAGCAAGCCTGCAATCGCCGGAAATAAAAATATATACGGGGTGATTCTCCCTGCTTTAATATCATTCACCTTCAATCATCTAAATTTCTAACAGCCCCAAAAAAGAAGGGACGGGGAACGGATTCCCCATCCCCAGCGCGGTTGTTTTACTTCACCACGGATTGATATTTCTTTAATTGACTGTCTATTAAAGTGGCGGCATCATCCAATGCTTTCTTTGGATCCGTTCCATTCTTAATATCCTCGAATGCTTTGTTAACATTATTTTCCCACTCCAGATAACCTGGCGTTTTCGGGCGTACAGCCGCTGTTTCACGCGCTTCGCCTGCGGCTAATTTCATAATGTTATTCGGGAAATCCTTATATTTGGGATCTTTATCGATTTGATCCAGCAGCTCCAGGCTGGCTGGCAGCGCACCATTTTCATTCAACCAAATTTGCGAGCCTTTGCCTAAAGTCAAATATTTGACGAACTTGGCAGCCGCTTCTTTTTTCGTTGAATATTTGGAAATCCCCACGTGCCAGCTGCCTGTAGGAGTCGCAACCTTGCCTCCTGCGAAATATGGATGAGGCGCTATGCCAAAGTCCATGCCGGCATCTTTAATCCGCGGCATATTCTGGGTTGAAGCGAGGAACATCGCCACTTTACCGGAAATGAAGTAGTCCAGCGCTTCCTCACGTTTGATCTTTGGACTAACCTTCTCTTTATTGAACAAGTCCGAATAGAACTGAAAAGCGCTAACCATTTCTGGTGAATTCGTGTAGTCTTTGGCTGTTAGGCCGTTGTCGCTCAGCACCTTCGCATTTTTGCTTTGTCCAAGGGATATGAGCTGATAAGCCTTGCCTACCTGGTCGAAGCTGAAGCCAAATATATCATTTTGATTATCGCCGTTCGTATCCTTGGATAATTTCTTGGCGACTTCCAGTACGTTCTCCCAAGTCATGCGATATTGCAATTGATCCGATGGGAATGCAACGCCTGCTTTCTGGAATAAATCTTTATTATAAAACAGCACGACACTGGAGGTGTTCATCGGTGCAGCCATTAGTTGTCCTTGATAAGAGCCTGCGTCCGTTGCCGAAGAAATCCATTTTTGCTTGGCATCAGCGCCAATAAGAGCATCGAGCGGCTCCAAATATCCTTTTAAGGAATAGCCCATGGTCAGCGGAACATCGACAGAGATAACATCCAGATCCTGCGCTTTGGAGGCCAGCTTGATCTCTATGGTTTCCGTCAGCTTGGTCGAAGGACTGAGCTGCAGATTAACCTTGATATTAGGGTTTTCCTTCTCAAACTCTTCGATAACCTTTTTGATAGGCTTTTCCCAGATCGAGTTAGCCAAATACGAAATTTCAGTCATGCCTGCTGCACTATCCGCTTGTTTGACGGGTTGAGCTTCTTTGCCCGGAGCGCCGGAGCAACCTGCGGCAAGCAGCAGAGCAAGCGAGCAAACGATAGTGGTTTGTAATTTTTTCAAAGTAAAGCCCCCTTATTTAGATGAATGCGTGTTAGCAAAACACTCTTTCTTTTAACAGCTTCAGGAAGGTATCGCGGTCCACTTCAAGGCAAACCTCAACATTTCCCTCTTCATTCAGCTCCCCAACTGTAATGCCTGTCGGATGTCGATGATCGTAATCAACCTGAATGCTCATCCTTCTGGTCGTTACCAATTGGCGGTTTACTAACAGCGCAACAGCCAAGGGGTCGTGCATAAAGGTGAAATCTCTTTTCCGGTAATCCATATAGCCTTCGATTTGCTTGGTTAATGTAACGGCCAACGGAGTTCCCGAGGCTGCCAAATCGTCTTTGTCCTGTCTTGTAATGGAAACCTGTCTCGTAACATCAAGCCCCACCATGAGAATGGGAGCACCGCTGGAAAATACAAGTGACGCCGCTTCAGGATCGCATTTCACATTATGCTCGATCGGCGGGAGCTCTACTGCGCTGCTGCCCAATCGTACGACTCCACCCATCATGACGATTTCCTTCACATTCTTCACGAGTCGCGGCTCCCGAATGATAGCTGCAGCAATATTCGTCAACGGCCCAATGGTCACCAAAGTTATCTCACCCGGGTTATTCATAACCATTTCAATGATATAATCTACGGCGTGCTTGACGTCTTTCATGCTGTCATCCTCAATGTCCAGCCCTTCGCCTTCAATCCCGGCCCAGAATACCTCACGGTTATGCAGCAAGGTTTGTACCACTCCAGGATAAACATTGACTTCGCTGTCGCCGGATAACGCCATTATTTTCTTGGCAATCTTCGCACGGACATGCACGTTACCGTAAACCGTTGTCACTCCTTCTAGCTTGATCTCCGGTGATCTCAGTGCAAGCGACAAAGCGACGGCATCATCTGAGTCCGTTCCGATATCTGTATCAAGTATTATGCGATTCATTACTGTATCCCCCTATAGGCTTTGAAAGTTGTTGCTGCTTCTTAACTAAAGTATAAGTTGTCCAGGGGGAGACGAATACGGATGATATTTTAAGATAATAGAGCACAATTTAAAGATAACGCTTATTCCCGGTTGGACATACCGCGGTATTCTTGCGGCGATACATCGTAATAGCTTTTAAACAGCTTCGTAAAATAGGGGGTATACTGGTAGCCGAGCTGGGCTGCGATTTCATAGATTTTGGCTTTCGAATTTCTTAACAAATACGCGGCCTTCTCCATGCGGTAACGGTATATATATTCACTCAAATTCTCACCTGTTTCTTGCTTGTACGTAACCGATAAATAAGCAGGATGCAGATGCACGTGCTCGCTGATCGCCTGCAGGGTCACATCCTCCGACAGGTGACGTTCAATATACTGATGAATTTGCAAAACAAAGGAGCCCCTCGTCACTTTGCCGCCATCGGCTACGCGCTCTTTAATCCGCTCCAGCACCTGCATCGCCCAGCCACGAAGCTGCTTCACCGTGCGAAACGTTGCGACATTATTCCCTGACATATAGGGCTCCTCTATCACATCAGCCATTTGCAGTCCGTTCATGTGAATCACATAGGTATAAGCATTCGATAATGCAAAGAACACTTCCGACAAATATTCCGCGGTATCCATACCATTGCTGCTTAGCTCTTCAAAAATATAATTCAATCTCTCCTGCGCATCCTGCCACCGGCCCGTTTCAATCAGCTGCAAAATCGTTGGAGGCTCATGCAAGCGCTGGAGGGGGCGCAATGGTGTTTGTGGCGGTTGATCCCACAGGCGAAGAAAAAGCTCCTGCTCGCTGCCAGGCAGCCTTCTGAATAACAGCAAAGCTTTTTGATATAACTCAGCCATACCTGTTGGGAAAGCCTCGAAGTCACTGACGATTACCGAAATTTTCCCTTGCAAATAGATCGTTATATAATGCTGCAATTGCGGGATCAGCTGCTCCAGAACCTTTTTTCTGGGAGCATCCAGCAAATCGCTGTTTTTCATTTTGATCAGGAAAGCCAGGTATTGACTGTCATCTTTGCAGGCCCAGACTTCAAAATGATCGTTAAGCACTTCCTCGGTAATATTAACGACAGCAAATTCGAATAAGGAAATGCTGCGCTCGTCATATTCCAGAAAACGATTCTCAATTCTAAGCAGCATGATGGCTGCCCGATCACCTGCAGCGAAAGGAATATTCAGCTTTTCCATTTCTTCGGTCAGTTTCTCTGAAGTCAGCTTCTTCCCTTTGAGCAAATCGAGCAGCAAGGATGCTTGCAAGTGCACCAAATGAGAGCGTAGCGTCTCATGCGCCTTTTTGTTGGAGACTGCTGCTTCCCTCCTTTGCAGCAATACCTCCGCTGTTTGGAGAATGGTTTGCAGCAGCTCGTCCTTCTTCACAGGCTTCAGCAGGTACGCCGCTGCATTGGTTTTTAACGCCTGCTGCGCATATTCGAACTCAGCATAGCCCGATAGGAGTATACATTCGATATCCATCTGTTTTTGTTTGACATATTCACAAAACTGAAGTCCTGACATCCCGGGCATGCGAATGTCTGTAACAACGATATCGATGGGGAATTGCTCTATTAATGCTACGGCCTCCTGTCCGGAAGCTGCCGTATATACTTGTTCAAAATCAGCTGTTTTATTGATAAAAAACGCCAGATCCTCCAAAATCATAGGTTCATCATCAACCAGAAGCAATCGAATCATGATCATAGCCTTCTTTCCAGTATATAGTTACACAAAGTCCTGATTGGGTTGATGAGGAGGTTATTTCCAGACCCGAGGTTTCACCATACCAATACTTTAACCGTTGGTGTATATTCCAAAGCCCGTATCCTACTGTCTCATCCATAGGTTGATTAAGCTGTTCCGTTAGCTGCTGCTGTCTATCTGAGGAAAGTCCAACACCGCTGTCTTCAATGGTAATGCGGATATATTCCCCTATCACCTCTCCGCTGATAACAAGGGTTCCTCCACCCATTTTGGGCTCCAAGCCATGCACAATAGCATTTTCCACGATCGGTTGTATGAGCAGCCTTGGCATCCGTATATCCATCATTTCTTCAGGAACTTTAATTTCGTATTGGATCCGCTGCAGCCTTAGCATGTGGATTTCCAAATAATTTTTCACTAATTTTAGTTCATCCCGCAAGCATGTGTTGGGGTCATCAAGCCGGGTGATATAACGATAGTAATCACTTAGATTGTATGCCATGGCAATAACGGACTCATTACGGCCAAGACTCGCGGAGCTAATGATGAAATTAAGACAGTTGTACAAAAAATGTGGATTAATTTGCGCCTGCAGTTGCTTGAGCGTAGCCATCCGGGATCGATTCTTCTCTTCATACACATTTTCAATCAAGTGCTGAATTTGCCCCGCCATGTCATTAAATCGAACGACGACAAAATCGAATTCACTATGAAACCATCTATGCAGCCTCACGCTAAAATCACCGTTTTGAAATCTTTTTAACACACCTGTGAGTGCGTGGAGCGGAGCCTGAACGTGTTTATACAGCAGGAAGGAAGCCATGATCCCCACCACAAGCAATAGGATAATAAAGCCATAGAAAAAGTTGCGAATCTTAGTGATGGGAGATAAAATTTGCTCTAGCGGCGTGTAATCGACAACATAATACCCGAGTGCTTGCGAATAAACGTAGTTAACCAGATACGTTTTTTTGCCGATTTCCGAAACAAAGTCGCCTTTTTCCTCCAGCGTTTTTTGAAAAAGAGCATCAACAACAGCACTTGTCGTTTGTTTGTCGGAACTGCGGTTGTAGCTGAGATGATTTTGTCGGTCAACCATGAAAGGGTCACCCTTGCTGCCTGTCTTCAACTGGTCCAGTAGAGAAGTAACATTGGACTCATAGAACGCCATTTCTGCAATAACCAGGCTCTGATCAAGCTTTCCGTTTTCATTTATGGGTCCGCCTGCGTAATAAACGAACGATGACATATCCGGACGGTCAGGGTCTGGCCTATAGCTCCAACCGGGGACCCTTACACTTTTGTCCAGTTTTCGCTCATCATAGGGAACTTGGCGAAATGAAGTCGACAACGTTCTTTGAACGGAAGGAAAGTACAAGGTGATATCGTTATTCCAACTGTTCGCGGAGCTCTGAAGGGTTAATTTCTCCTGAACGTTGGATTCGATTTGAATCAACTGTTGCTGTGGACCTGATAACATTGCCCTTTCCATCCCCAGGACAGTCGTGTCTCTCGTAAGTGTGATCGCATTCATAGCCAAGCTTAGAGCTGTCGCATCCAATTGCTTGCGGAAAAACTCCAGCTGATTGCTCTTTTCCTTCTGCAATAACCCCTCCACAACCTGGACGCTAACCTGATTCGATAAACCGTAAAGAAGTAAAATCGGGATTAGAAAAATAAAAATGACGGCATTGAGCTTAGTAAAAATATTTTTTTTGATTATCATAAGTATCCCCTTTGCGCTGCTGCTAACCTCTGATCCTTGTGATGCTTGCACAACTCGTGGCAATTATATGAGTTTATGCTGCGAAAAACAAGACAGCTGCTATACCTCATTGTTCCCGCTTTCTAAAAAACAAAAGAAGATCAAGGCTTAAATGGCCTGATCTTTAATGAAGTTCGCCTCATAACAGTGTTATTATTGATCAAGTTAACTTCCGCAAACGCATTAACCATCCAGAACAAGGCTTGGACTAGCAAATGCCGACTGCCAGCCTTGCGCAATCGACGCTTCCCCAATTCTCATTCCTTTTAACCCTGTCTTCGATCTTGCAGCACCGCAGGCCACTCAGTTTATCACCGGCAGCCTGCTTTGATCTCTGTTTTGAAACTACCATGTTCCGTTGGAAAATCAAATCATATTAAGGGATGAGGAGTTCAATAAACAATTACATTCGATCACAAGAGTAGTTGTTTTGTTCAAACATCTAGACGTTCGATCTAACTGTGATGGTTCTCATTTCACTAGGACTAACTTAATTTTTTGATTACAACAGAAGCGTTTACGTTTGCTTGTGTGCCCCCAGCCAAAGTCTGAAGGGTAACCGCTGCAGCTGAACTATGATTTCGGAGAGTAAGAACATCGCCTGCTGCTAAAGCGAATATTGCCTGCCCATAGTTTGGCTGAGTGCCGGCACCTGAACCGTATACGGTTCCTGCAACTAGGATGCTTCCATTTAGAAATAGTGCAAACTGGTTGGGCTCTACACCCGATACAGAAAATGTAACCTCATAGTTGCCCGGATCAGTGACTGCAATCCCAGAAGTTCCAGGAGCATGCGTAATTCCAGGTGTAAGAATACCATTTGTATCAAAAATAACATCAGCCTCTATTGCAACCACTTGAGCACCTAAGTTATAAATGTACCCAAATTGGGATAACCCACCTGCAGATCCAGTGGCTCCTTGTGGGCCCGTAGCTCCTTGTGCTCCTGTTGCTCCTTGTGGACCTTGAGTTCCTTGTGCTCCTGTAGTTCCTTGTGGGCCTGCAGCTCCTTGTGCTCCTGTGGCTCCTTGGGGACCTGCAGTTCCTTGTGCTCCTGTTGCTCCTTGTGGGCCTTGAGTTCCTTGTGCTCCTGCAGCTCCTTGTGCTCCTGTTGCTCCTTGTACTCCTGTTGCTCCTTGCGGACCTGCAGTTCCTTGTGCTCCTGTTGCTCCTTGTGGGCCTTGAGTTCCTTGCGCTCCTGCAGCTCCTTGTGCTCCTGTGGCTCCTTGTACTCCTGTAGCTCCTTGCGGACCTGTAGTTCCTTGTGCTCCTGTGGCTCCTTGTGGGCCTTGAGTTCCTTGTGCTCCTGTAGCTCCTTGCGGACCTTCAGCTCCTTGTACTCCTGTAGCTCCTTGGGGACCTGCAGTTCCTTGTGCTCCCGTTGCTCCTTGGGAGCCTTGAGTTCCTTGGGCTCCTGTTGCTCCTTGTGGGCCTGCTGCTCCTTGTACTCCTGTAGCTCCTTGCGGACCTGTAGTTCCTTGTGCTCCCGCAGTTCCTTGTGGGCCTTGAGTTCCTTGTGCTCCTGTTGCTCCTTGAGGACCTACAGTTCCTTGTGTTCCCGTTGCTCCTTGGGGTCCAGCAGTTCCTTGGGCTCCTGTGGCTCCTTGAGTTCCTTGAGTTCCTTGGGCTCCTGTGGCTCCTTGGGGACCTACAGTTCCTTGGGCGCCTGTAGCTCCTTGCGGACCTGCAGTTCCTTGGGCTCCTGTAGCACCTTGAGAGCCTTGAGTTCCTTGTGCTCCTGTTGCTCCTTGGGGACCTACAGTTCCTTGGGCGCCTGTAGCTCCTTGCGGACCTGCAGTTCCTTGGGCTCCTGTAGCACCTTGAGAGCCTTGAGTTCCTTGTGCTCCTGTTGCTCCTTGGGGACCTGCTGCTCCTTGTGCGCCTGTAGCTCCTTGGGCTCCTGTGGCTCCTTGCGGGCCTTGTGTTCCTTGTGGACCTTGTATGCCTTGGGGGCCACCCTGTGGACCTGTTGGGCCTTGGGTTCCTTGGGCTCCTGTATCACCTTGAGTTCCTTGTGGGCCTTGGGTTCCTTGGACTCCTGTAGTTCCTTGCGTGCCTTGAGTTCCTTGTGGACCTTGAGTTCCTTGAGCTCCTGTAGTTCCTTGCACTCCTGTGGCTCCTTGCGGGCCTTGTGTTCCTTGTGGACCTTGTACGCCTTGGGGGCCGCCCTGTGGACCTGCTGGGCCTTGGGTTCCTTGGACTCCTGTAGTTCCTTGCGTGCCTTGAGTTCCTTGTGGACCTTGAGTTCCTTGAGCTCCTGTAGTTCCTTGCACTCCTGTGGCTCCTTGCGGGCCTTGTGTTCCTTGTGGACCTTGTACGCCTTGGGGGCCGCCCTGTGGACCTGCTGGGCCTTGGGTTCCTTGGGCTCCTGTATCACCTTGAGTTCCTTGTGGGCCTTGGGTTCCTTGGACTCCTGTAGTTCCTTGCGTGCCTTGAGTTCCTTGTGGACCTTGAGTTCCTTGAGCTCCTGTAGTTCCTTGCGTGCCTTGAGTTCCTTGTGGGCCTTGGGTTCCTTGGACTCCTGTAGTTCCTTGCGTGCCTTGAGTTCCTTGTGGACCTTGAGTTCCTTGAGCTCCTGTAGTTCCTTGTGCTCCTGTAGTTCCTTGAGGGCCTTGAGTTCCTTGTGCTCCTGTAGTTCCTTGAGTTCCCTGTGTTCCTGTAGCTCCTTGAGGGCCTTGTGCTCCTTGTGCTCCTGTAGTTCCTTGAGTTCCCTGTGTTCCTGTAGCTCCTTGAGTTCCTTGTGCTCCTCTAGCTCCTTGAGGGCCTTGTGCCCCTTGTGCGCCCCGTGCACCTTGTGTTCCCTGTGCTCCTTGGGCTCCTGTAGCTCCTGTATCTCCTTGTGCTCCCGTAGCTCCTTGTACTCCTGTAGTTCCTTGAGTTCCCTGTGTTCCTGTAGCTCCTTGAGGGCCTTGTGCCCCTTGTGCGCCCCGTGCTCCTTGTGCTCCTTGTGCTCCTTGTGCTCCTGTAGCTCCTTGTGATCCTGTAGCTCCTTGTGCTCCCGTAGCTCCTTGTACTCCTGTAGCTCCTTGTGCTCCTGTAGCTCCTGTAGCTCCTTGTGCTCCCGTAGCTCCTTGTACTCCCGTAGCTCCTTGTGCTCCCGTAGCTCCTTGTACTCCCGTAGCTCCTTGCAGGCCCTGAGCTCCTTGTGCTCCCGTAGCTCCTTGGGGAACATTTACACTTACAATTTTCTTCTTGACGACAATTTTCTTACAACATTCTCTCTTCACTGGTTTTTTTCTCTTCACAGGTTTTTTTCTCTTCGAAGGGCAGACAATAACCTGCTTCTTTATACAGCCCTTTTTTCGTTTCTCTAGGGGACAACCCAATCCAAACACCTCCAAATAGGTTTGATGTATCATACTCCATTCGTCTATTGGTGGCATGGACATTTGTCTTCTAACTAATAGACAACGGTCTATTTATTACTAAAATAGGTTTTTGTATAGGGTTAATATACAGTTACAACTACTTTTCAGAAAACATAAGATATAAATGGACAACTCAATACAAGCACTTAGACCCTCCTATGAATACTATCAGAGAGGGTCCTTTTTAGTTTTCATATAAACTTAGTTCATCAATGACAGACGAAAAACAGATTTCATGTTTATTACAAATGGCGGCGGTAGCCAAAAGCTAGCCAAAACGCTGTTTAACAAGGCTTCGATTAAGAAAACGGAAATGCTGGATTATAACACAAAAAAGGCGCAAGCTTCATCAAGCCCGCACCTTCTGCTGCAACCAGTCTATACAACCTTAACGATCTTGCTGTCTTTATCCATATCCAACTCGTAGATTTCTTTCTCTATCTGTTCGGTTGTTTCAAACTTGGGAAATACCTTAATAGGAATACTGTTGTCCGGGAATACCTCGGATACGCCTTGAATTACGATTCTAGTAACCGGATTTTTAATTTTGCAAATGGAGAATGTAGTTTTTTTCTTACCAAAAAAGTGATATTCATATTCAGCTATTGTTTCCAAGTCAGGATTGTCAGTAACCGTCTTGTAACGCTCTGTTGTGGATACCATAATAAATTCACTCATTTTCAAAACCTCCAGTTAATCTATTATTTAATGGCATAAACCAGTTCAATTCAGATTTCATTTTTATTCATACCGGACAATTAGTTCCACTTCGACTGCTGCACCACCAGGCAAGGCAGCAACACCAATGGCTGAACGGGCATGTGCGCCCTTTTCACCAAATGCTTCAACAAGCAGATCGGAAGCACCATTCAACACATAAGGCAAATCATAGAAATCAGAAGCAGCGTGGATAAAGCCTTCCATCTTAACAATACTCACTACTCGGTCCAAATCCCCCAGAATGGTCTTTAGTGTCCCCAGTTGGTTAATTATACATTGCCGAGCCGCTTGATAGCCTTCTTCCTTCGTTAAATCCAACCCTACTTTGCCTTTATATTGGAGCACACCGTTTACTTTAGGAGTTACACCGCTCATATAAATCATCGGCTCTACTATCGTATAGGGAACATAATTACCACTCGGCTTAGGAAGTGACTCTAGTTGAATATTTAGCTCCTTAAGCTTCTCCTCGACCTGTATGCATTTTTCCAATTGGAGCGCCCCCTCCAGGCTTGTCTGAAAGCCAAGGTATAAGCTCACGGCAGTGATTCCGAGAAGCTCAAGCTATTCTTGGCGGATCTCAATATCATCTGAAATATACAATTGGCACGCTAAACGGCAGCCATCATTTAATTTGTCGCCAAGCATTTTATTCTCTTTCCAGTTAGGTTCGGCAAGAGCCTCGCCGCCTGCAAGAACGGTGACCATACATTTGGTGCATTTACCCATGCCGCAGCCATACTTCAGATGAGGAAACTTCTTGATCCCGGCTAATACAACTAAATTGCTGTTTGCCGCCACTTCCTGCTCATATAGCTCTCCATTATGGTGTAATTTCACATTGGGCATAGCAAACCTCCTCTAAACAATTTAGCATCCTTCAATTACTCTTTTTCCAATGCTTCCATATAAGCCTGCTTGGAATTTTCCAAATGGATTTTCGTTAGCTGCTCCGCAAGATCTCCATAGCCGTTAAGGACTGCCAATGCCAGCTCCCGGTGCTCCTCTGCGGCTTTACGCATCCGTCCAGGAAGCTCATATCCAAGATGGGCAAAAGCACGGATGTAATCCGACAGGCTATCCAGCATCTGTGTTAATCTTGGGCTCTGCGCAGCGCGGAAAATGATTTCGTTAATTGAAAAATGGAACATGCGGTTTTTCAAATCAAACACCGGCTGTGCAAGTGCCTGATCAATTTCCTCAATGATGCGTTTCAATTCGTCACGGTGAGATTGCTCCGCTTTTTGTGCGGCCATCTTCATCGCCAAGCTTTCTAACGCGGCAAGTATTGTAAATATTTCAACGATTTCTTCCGGCGACAGCTTGGACACAACCACGCCTTTACGCGGCATCGTTTTGACAAAGCCTTGGGATTCAAGCCGGAACAGCGCTTCTCTGATTGGGGTACGGCTTACATTTAGTTGATCCGCCAGCTCACGCTCGATAATGCGTTCACCCGATTTATACATTCCTTGAACAATGGCTTGTTTAATATACTGGTACACTTTATCTCGAATAGGGCTTAATTCTTCATCTTTCCATATGACTGGCATGTCTGGCATCTGGTATACCTCCGAATGTTGTTTCTTCTCAGTGTAATCGAAATGTCATATAGTGTAAAACAAATTCGAAGGTACTATTCAACTAAGAAAAAAAGCTCCGTAGACCATAGCAGAGGCTACCACCAAACCCGGATGAATTTTCAGCTTCTCCAAGGCTATTAAACTGACCGCTGTAAGCGCTGCTGTCTGCCATATTCCTGCAGACTGATAAGCACTTGCAAAAAACTGAAAGGCTAACGTTCCCAGCAAAACCGCTACGATCGGGCGTACGATCTGAGTCATAGCCGCAACCTGCGGAGCCGATTTAAAAAACTGCAGAAATTTGAACAAGATCACCATGGCGATAGCAGTTGGCGCTATAGTTGCAATCAAAGCCACCACCGCACCCGTAACGCCTCCTACCTGATAGCCAATGTATCCGGCAAGCTTGGTCGCGATCGGACTTGGCAGCGCATTTCCCAGCGCCAGCACATCACCGAATTGCTCCAAGGTCATCCACCCGTAATGATCAACTACCTCGGCTTGCAGTAAAGGGATGATCGGCGGCCCGCCGCCGTATCCTAAAATATTAGGAATGAAAAAGGCCCAAAATATGTGCAATAGTATCATGCTGAAAAACCCCTGTCAGAATCGGCCTGCTTTTTCTTCCTCTTTTTGAATAAATAGGTCGATTCGATAAATGCGTAAGCAAGAGCAATGCCTATGAGCAGTCCCGGGTTCAAATCCAGCAAAACCAAGACAACTAACGAGATGACCGTCCAGCCGATTGTTCTGCTCTTCGTCCAGCCTTTCCAAGATTTCAGGAAAAACTCATAAGCCATAACGGCCATCATCACACCGATTACCGGCTGAATACCGTGCGTCATACCGCCTACAATTCCGGAATCCTTCAGCTTATAAATGAGACCCAGCAGAAAAATCATCGCGGCTAGAACAGGGATGACCATGGCCAAGATCGCGATAAAGGCGCCTGCTGTCCCTTTCACCTTATAGCCAATGTACCCGGCCATTTTCGTGGCGATTGGTCCTGGCAGGGCATTCCCCATAGCCAGCACGTCCGTAAATTCCTCGTCTGTCATCCATTTATACTTCTGTACGGCTTCCGCATGAACAAGAGGAATCATGGTAGGTCCTCCGCCGTAACCCAAGACGCCGATCCGGAAAAATCCGAGGAACAAATTCCAATACTCCATCTTGCCTCTCCATCCTTATCTGTCACAAGTCTGCGAACAAGTCCCGCTGCACGGCCGAAGCATTCGGATGCGCAAATGCTTCTCCAGAACGCCTTCGGCCATTCCGCTCGTACTCTCCACACAATTACTTCTTAATATCCGCCTGTGTCATAACTTCGTATTCACTGCCCAAGTAATTTTGTAGCGCCTTCAGTGCAGCTGTCCCAACAGCTGTATCCTGCTCCCCATTGCCTCCGCTGACACCAACACCGCCGACGACTTCCCCGTTCACTACGATTGGGAAGCCCCCAACGAATATAGCGAACTTGCCGGGCAGCATGGCATGAATACCGAATGCTTCGCCGGTAGTTGAAGCCGGTCCGCCCGGTTGATTGAACAAATGGGTCGACCGCTTGTGTCCGCTTGCTGTAAACGCCTTAGCTATAGCAATCTCGGGGCCTGTGATGCGCCCGCCATTCATACGCTCCAGAGCTATGACATATCCGCCGTCATCGACAATACATATCGATTCCAGAGCTTTTACTTCCTCAGCAGCGATTCTTGCCGCCTCCAGCATGACTTTCGCTTCTTCCAATTCCAGCTTCAATACTGATTTCATAGGTGGGTAGCTCCTCCATTCCCGATAATTAAACCCATCAATTAATCGATGCTTTTTACCCCGTGGTATACACTTTTAATTTGCGTATAGAATTCAAGCGCTCCGCGTCCCGACTCACGGTACGTAGCTGTGCTGGACATTTTCACACCGCCAAATGGTGCGTTATAAGCATTTCCTGTTGTTGTCCGGTTAACCTTGACCACACCTGCTTGAATGTTATTAATAAAGTGCTGAATATGATTAGGATCAAAGGTGCAAATAGCTGCTGACAATCCGAATTCCACATCATTAGCAATGCGCATGGCTTCTTGGAAAGAGGTGACACGAATGATCGAAATGACCGGTCCGAATATTTCTTCCTGAGCAATTCTCATGTTCGGCAGCACATTGGTGAAAATAGCCGGTCTGACATAATAACCGCTTGCGTACTCGCCTTCGGACAAATGCTCACCGCCATATACAAGCTCCGCACCTTCGGCTTTGCCGATCTCTACATATTCCAGCACATTCTTCAATTGGCTGGCATTCGCGAGCGGGCCAACTTCGATGCCCTTGGTGAGGCCACTGCCTACCGTCAATAGTTGAGTTTTGGCAATGAGCGCATTAACAAACTGATCATGAACGGAGTCCATTACGATGACGCGGCTGGTGCCTGTGCATGCCTGACCAGTCAATTCGAAGCCGCCTTTAATAGCTAATTCAGCCGCTTGCTCCACGTCGGCGTCCTGCATGACGATAAGCGGGTTTTTGCCGCCAAGCTCCAGTTGAACGCGAGTGGACAAACGAACGGATTTATTAATTTTCTCACCTGCACCTGTTGAGCCCGTGAACGTCACAGCTTTGACTGCTGGATGAGTTACAAGCGGAGTACCTGTCCTTGATGCTGATCCGGTGACGAAGTTGATTACTCCAGCAGGCAATCCTGCATCATGCAATGCCTGAACCAGACGAAACGCAATTAAAGGCGTATCTGATGCCGGTTTGAAAACCACCGTGTTACCTGAAACCAAGGCAGGAGCAATCTTTCGAACAGGAATGGATAATGGAAAGTTCCATGGAGTGATGACCGTTATAACGCCTAATGGCTCTTTTTTTGTATAAACAAAGGTTGTAGGGTCGTCAGAAGGAAGTGTCTCGCCTGCTACATTCAAGCCTTCTGATGCATAGTAACGCAATGTTTGAGCTGAACGCTTAACTTCCATACGGCTGCTTGCTAGCGTTTTCCCTTCTTCCCGGGTCAATTCCTCCGCATACTGCTCCAGGCCCGCTTCCAACAAGTCGGCTGCTTTATATAAAATTTCAGCGCGCTTGGTTGGAGCTACATAGCGCCAGGTTTGAAACGCACGGTCTGCGGATTCAATCGCCAGATTGACATCCTCTTCTACAGAGGCTTGGAAGCGTCCGACGATTTCAGCTGCATTGGCTGGATTCGTATTCTCGAATGTAGCTCCGCTTACCGAATCCACCCATTGTCCGTTAACCAGGTTTTTAAATGTTTGTACCGCTGTCTCAATTGCCATATAAATCCCCTTTCCTAAAGCTCGCACCAGATAGGGCTATTGTTAAACCAATTCCCGAGAAAGAAGGAATTCTCGGGAATTATTAACGTGCTATATCATAAATCATAATAAGTATAATTTCAGTAGGGCTGTATTATTCTAAGCAGAACTCGCGAGAGATAGCTGCAATGTACATTCTGCGCATTTTGGTTGCTTCTTCAACGATTTCAATGCAACGCTGTTGATCCTCAGGTGTTCTAGCATATTCCAGAACGATTTGATAGCCGCGTTCCCCGTGAATTTCATCGGATACGATGTGAAGATCGAAGAATTCCACTTCTTCATCCGTGAAGCCGTATTTCTCACGAAGCGTAGGTGTTTGTCTGCGGTAAATAGCAGGCACTTGCGATTCAAGCCCTACAACCAGAGCCGCTGTAGCAAACAAGAAGTTCTCTTTGAATGCCATCCGATAGCACCAGGATTGAAGACCGATTGTTTCAGGAAGCAAATGCTCCATCGATTCAACACGCTCACGGGTAGTTCCACAAGCCTCTCCGAAACGAATCAACAGATCAGTATGACGATCGCCGCCAAGCTCTTCCTCCCACATGTTTTGCAGCAAGAAATCTCTTGCATCCTCATGCGGACAGTTAGCATATATATAAGCCAAATACTCTGCGAACGGGCCCACGTATGCGTAGTGCTGCTCAACCCAGCTTGCAAAATGTTCTTTCTTCAACTCACCGTTTGCCCACATAGTTGTAAAAGGCGCTTTAGCTACCGCATTTCCTTCAATGGCTTGCTCCAAAGCGTGGCGGAATTCCTCTTTGTTCATTAAGCGTGATTTAGTCAATGTCATTATAAAAGCACTCCTCTCAAATTTGAAAAAAAAGTAGGATAAATTGCACTAGCTCATTTTCTGCAAAGCGGGCCTTTATTGATCCGAATTATTCATTTCATTGTTTCATTTGGTTTTTGGTATATTGTATACCAAAAATCTTATAACTGTATTATTACTTACCTGGGCTCATCTGTCAACCCACTTTTTTGAGGATTAGCAGAAGCAGCATCGCCATTAGTAAATACGCAGCGGTAAAAGGAATATTCCAATTGGAGACCCGATATGAGCTCTGCCCTGAGAGTCCCGCCATCATCCCTGCCGTTGCATTATAAGGACCTACCATAAAAGCCGCAGCCGCTCCTGTAAGCATAGCAATTGCCGTAAGCTCAACAGAAAGTCCGAGTGCATTCGGATTAAGAGACTCAGCAGCAAGAGCCAAAGCAACAGCTGGGTGCAAGCCGGCAAAAGCCAGTACCAAAGGGATCAATGGAATGAATAATAGAAACAGATCCGCTCCCACCATATCTTTTACATCCATAATCCAACTATTAATAAGATGTCCCGCACCCGTAGTTTGAATGGCCGATATCATAAAACCCGCACTGAGAAAAACGAAAAATTGCTCTTTCATTCTCAACAGATGCTCCGGCAGCAGACTCCGGCTCCTTTTAATAAACAGCTTGCCCTTGCCCAACAGCACCGACCATAGAAAAGCAAAAGGTATGACGGATACGGCAACCAGCAGCAAAAAGCTGAAATGAGAATATTTCTCCAATATCGAAATCAAACTATTAAAAACAAGAATCGCAATAAAAATTTGTATGGGATGGCTTGCCTTAAGCCCTCCTGCCTGCCCCTGCTCGAAATACGGCAGCCCTTCCCTGGATGCGGCCATTTCATCAAGAATGGTTTGGCTTAGCAGCTTCTGCCTGCGATTAGCGATCCATCTCCCCATAAAGCCGTCCAAGGCAAGCCCAAGCAGACTGAACGGTATAACAATGGGTAAAATAGAGCTCCAGGCGACCCCTGTCATCTCGACAATAATGCCAACAATCGGCGCTACTGGCGTCCAAACAATCGGCATACTATAGCCATGGGTTATCGCTCTGCTTATAAAGCGTTCCTTCTTTTCAATCGGATATAAATCAAGCGAAGGACGAATGGTATGATACATCATCGGCAATGTGGCCAAATTCATAAAAGAGCTAAATATATACGACAATCCGGAAGTGATAGTATAGAGCAAACCGGAATGCTTGATTTTGCTTTGAATGATTAACTGAATCCGGGATGCGTATTGCCCAAGCTCGATCGGCAAAGCAATTAGCGGAAGCAAGGCAAATAAGCTTAAAATATTCAGCATATTGCCAAAGCCCGATACAAAGCTTACCCATGATGCTCCGTTCACAATCAGAAGCATAATGCCTATGCCTAAGAACACAACGCCCATCCCTTGCACGAATCTTTTAACGGAAGGAAAAACAAAGATAACAATTAGCAAACATACTACAGAGATAACCCATTGAAATAGCTGGATAGGATAGAAGGCCGAGCAAAGATAAGCAGCTATCGCTATTATGAATAAAGTTTGCTTCATATTTTATATCACTTCTTTGACTGCCTTGGTTAAGCGCTCCAGAGCGGTTTCCACTATTTCCTTACCTATGTCTTCACTAGCTTTAGTAGCATCTCCAATACAGCCGTTGCGCGTCATTTCATCATAATAATAAAATCCTTGCAACGGATTGCCCGGACGCAGCTTCTTCCATCGTCCTTCCTGATAATCGGCCGCTTCCAGCTTATCCTTCCGTACTATATGAGGAGCCAGATAGAGCGCCTCCGATACCTCGCGGTCACAGCTGTGACCATATAGCTTCGATTCGATCCGTCTATCCATGACATCTTTAGCGGATGCGGTCGTTTTGGCATAATAGATACGCACATCCAGCTCAGTGGTAAGCATATCGACCGCTACTCCAAGCGTAGCCTGATTACCGCCATGGGAGTTGAGTATAAGAAATTGATGGATACCATGCTGTTTTAAAGACTTCATCATATCTCGTAGAATGGCAATTACAGTTGTCGGCTCCAAAGAGATCGTTCCTGGAAAATGAATATGATGCGGCGAAACCCCCATATTAATAGTAGGAGTTAAAACGGCCTCAGGGTGCAATCTCTCAGTCAACCGTTTACCCATCTCCTCCGCCAGAACCGCATCGCAGCTTTCTACCATATGAGGACCATGCTGCTCATGCGCCCCAAGTGGAATAATAGCAATCTTAACGGTTTGAAGCGCTTCTTTCACTTCAGGCCAAGTCATCTGTGTTAAAAAATACGGGTTCGGCATAATGGCATAATCTCCTTCCTTGCTATATAATATGGTGTATTGTATACCATTATTACGAGAAATGAATAAATCTTTTTCTCTCTTTAATGTTTATTGCACTATCCCTTATGGTTTACAATATAGTATAACGTCATATACGACTTGCAACCAATCAAAGATCAGCAAGAAAGCAGGCGATTCAACATGATGCATCACAAGCATTACCTGGATAAAAAGTCAGCGCCTTATATTTCGGATTTATTAACCAAGCATTTCATGAAAAATCCGGACTACACTGAAATAGTTATCATTTGCATAGGAACAAACCGCTACAACGGTGATTCCTTAGGCCCTCTGGTTGGCAGCCGTCTGACTGAACGACTCGAGGGGCATCCTCATGTTCATATTTACGGAACATTGACCAAACCTGTACATGCTTTGAATATGCACAGAACGTTAGCCGACATCGCGAGCAAGCATAGCCGTGCTTACGTCATCGCCGTTGACGCTTGTCTCGGGCAATTTTATAAAATCGGTACGCTTCAGCTCGTGGAGGAGCCTCTTCTACCAGGAGTCAGTCTAAACAAGCAGCTGCCTCCCACTGGCCACATTCATATTAAGGGTATTATTAACAACCATGGTCCGTTAAATCATAAAGTCTTGGAGCATACTAGCCTGACCTTCGTACAGGAAATGTCGGCCGTTATTAGCCGGATCCTGGTCAAATCGAGCCAAGACATCATTCCCAAGCTTGTACAAGAACAGCTCTCAATCGAGCCGTTATCGGATCAATTATCCTCGGAGTTCTAGCAAACTGAGCCTTACACATCTACCACAGCAGCATAGCAGCAATAGTCGATACGATTAATCCAATACAAACCGGCAGGAAGTTTTTACGTGCCAACTCGATAACGGATACTCCAGCAAACCCCGCTACAGCTACGAGTGATGACCAGGCAATAAGCGTTCCACCACCAGACCATACCGAACCCATTTGACCGATAGCCGCTAATGTTGAAGGATCCATGCCTACTGTTGGTGCCAATGCACCCGAAAGGGAGCCCGTTAATGGCAAACCAGAGAAACCCGATCCTTCCAACCCTGCGATAATACCGATAAGCAAGATTCCGAATGCTGTGAAAAACTCGTTGGTTGGTATTGCATATTGCACAGACATAACCAGATCATACAGAAAAGCGGGAGCCTGAACGTTATCGGCTAACGACAAAACGCTTTTCGAAAAATCGGCATTACCCAAGAAGAAGAAGCCTGCAATTGGAATCACCGGTCCCATCGCTTTAAAGGCAAATACAAAACCTTCTGTAAGGTGATCCCCAATCTTGTCCAACGCACTGATTTTGGAAAACACGGTACAGGACAGAATAAGCAGTATTACTGCAACACCGCCGATAAAAGCCGCTCCGTCTCCACCTTCAAAGCCGCCCATGTTCGCACCGCCGAATTTACTTGCGGCCATAACAATCATGACTCCAAGCATAGATACCGGCACAAGTACGGAAAAGATTTTGGACCATCTAAGCACGGATGGAGAAAGGGATTCCGTTGCTGCTGCTGCCTCCGCATACTCAACTGTAGTTGCGGCTTTCAATTCTGTCACTGTCGCCTCTTGTTGAACAACCGGAGCATCCGATTTACTGCGGATCGCCTTGCGGTGCATCAAGTATGCGCCCATGATGGATACTACACCCGTGATCAGTGACAACACCATAGCCTTGTCCGCTACAAGCGCTGTTGAAACACCGGCTCCTTTGGCACTTAGCATGGGAGCAATTTGCATGACATAGTCGGAGGATAACGCCATCCCCTGACCCGCAAGAGCAACAGACATGGCCGCAGCCATCGGCGGAAGCCCCACACGAATTGCCGCAGGGAACAATAACGCTCCAATCAGAGGCACAGCCGGTGTCGGCCAGAAGAACAATGAAATAACATACGTAACCGCCGCAAGTACAAAGAATGCTACATGGCCATTAACGATCAGCTTCTGAATAGGCCGTATCATTCGGCGGTCCGCTCCGATATCACGTAAGGATGCCAGCAAAGCCACCATAAACGTAATGATCAGGAAAATCGTGAAGAGTTCTTTTGCAGCAGTCAGATTCGCGTTATAAACCGCTTTGAAACCGCTAATCACATCACCCTTGTAAATCCATCCGACTAAAAAGGTCCCGATTAAAGTCGGAATGATAACACCACGTCTGAACAACATAACTACAATTACTGCCACTGTGATAAAAGCGTACATAAGATGTGATGATGTGATCATTCGATTCCCCTGCCTCTTCGTTGTAATGTACTTCACAGTGATTGTAGCACATTTTTATTCGCTTAAATAGTCTTTTTTGGCATTTGGTATACAAAAATTAATAGAATTTGAGTTTAACTGTCCAGAACTTTCCTCGATATCGCTTTTTAGTGTTATATATTATGACATAGAAAAAGAAGCCTGCGGCATCAGCTTGTTTGGAACTATTTGCTTTATTTCCATATGTTATGTTAATTGTCGATTTCACACCCCCGTAGAACGTATTTCATTCTAAATTAATGAAAACGGTTAATGGAAGCGATTACATTTCTGATAAAATGTATTTTATCACACTTCCAAATAAATAACTAGGCATATTGCATATTGTATACAATAATTTCAGTAAAAACCCGCCGATCTCATCAATAAAACATGAATAGGGCAGGCTTTTCATCATTAACAATTCCATCATTTTCCTTAATCTTACTGGCATCAACCCTCAAAATGATACTTCTTCTTCGCAAACCGACCCACGGCATTAACCAAGCCATACAATATAATAGACAATACAGCCAACATGGCGATACTGACCATAACCATATTCATTTGAAACACTTGGCCGCCATAGATGATCAAGTAACCAAGTCCCGCCTTGGAGGATAAAAACTCGCCCATTATAACTCCGACCAGCGTCAAACCAACATTTACCTTCAACGTTGCAATAAAATTCGGAATACTTGCTGGCAGAAGCACCATCCTGAGCATTTGAGCTTTGGTAGCGCCGAACGACTCCATCAGCTTCAGCTTTGTTTTGCTAATTTCCTTGAATCCGCTCTCAATCATAATAATAGAAACAATAACGGATATAGCCATCGCCATCCCATAAATCGAATACTTATCACCCAGCCAAATGTAGAAAATAGGGCCAAGCGCAACTTTAGGAAGCGCGTTCAACACGACAACATAAGGCTCCAATACTTTGGAAGCAAACGTCGACCACCAGAACACAATGGCTATTAAGGTGCCTGCCGCCATGGAAACCACAATTCCAATCAAAGTCTCAAACGCCGTTGTCCACGTATGCTTGAACAGCTCCCCTTGAAATGCGAGCTCCTGAAAGGAGGTAACTAATTGTGACGGCTTGCTGGTCAGCATCGAATCGACCCATTTCATAGTAGCAGCCAATTCCCACAAGCCGAGAAATCCGGCTAATAACAATAATTGGCTGATTCGCACCATCCACAGTTTGCGCTTTTGGACTCGAAGATATTCGGAATACAGCTGTGACGCTTTATTCTCTACAACCAATGCTACCGACTGTTCCTTCCGCGATTCCTGACCGATAGTTGACTTTCTAACCGGTAGCGACGACATGTCCTTCCAGCTCCCTCCAAATTTGGTTAAAGTAATCATTGTAGCGACTCGCTTCCCGCTTCTTCCACGGAGAAATCTCCTTCCCCTCACCCAACTCAATATTGTAAATCGAAGAAATCGTGCTCGGCCGCTTCGACATGACCATCACTCTGTCCCCCATGCTGATAGCCTCTGAAATATCATGCGTGACCAGCACCGCCGTCTTTCCTTGATCCTTAATGATCTTAAAGATTTCATCAGCAAGCGTTATTCTTGTCTGATAATCCAGAGCAGAGAACGGCTCATCCAGCAGCAGGATATCCGGCTCGGTCACTAGTGTGCGGATTAACGCCACCCGTTGTCGCATACCGCCGGAGAGCTGTGCCGGACTATGATGAGCAAAGCCCCCCAAGCCGTATCGTTCCATCAGCTCCATCGCCTTGCGCTCGGCTTTCCTCAAATCCATCCTGCGGATTTCCGCTCCAACCATCAAATTACTCAGAATATCCCGCCATTCGAACAGATGATCATGCTGCAGCATATACCCTACCTTGGGGGAGGTGCCGGACACAACCTGCCCATTGATCATCACTTTGCCCTTCGTCGGCTTGTACATACCGGAAATCAGGGATAACATCGTACTTTTACCACAGCCGCTCGGTCCCACAATACTGATGAACTCGCCCGCTTCAATGGACATATTGATGTCGCGTATAGCTTCTGTTTCTTGCTTCAATGTAAAGTAGCTTAAACAAACATCCTCCAATTGAATTTGCGCCATAAGCTTATTTCCCCTTCCCGATATTTTTCACGAAGCTCATATCAATGACCGCGTTCATGTCAGCCACCTTCTGCTCCGGCTTAAGAACACCGTTGTCGATCAGCACCTTTTGCAATGCTTCGAATTGCTCCGCATTCAGCTCAGGAACAGCAGGCCAGGTATCCTGTTTCTTATAACGATCGATCGATTGAATAATAATCTCCTTAGGCGTTCCTTCAAAGAATGGCATTAACGCTGCTGCAATCTCATCAGGAGAAGCTGTGTTCAACCATTTCGTCCCTTTGGATACAGCGTTTACGAATTTCTGAATGATTTCAGGATTCTTTTTAATGTAATCAGACGTTGCCACATAGGAGGTTTCCGGAAAAGAGCCGAAGGCTTGTCCTACAGAAGTCGCATAAAAGGCTTTGCCCTCTTTCTCCAAAGTGGAGGCAATCGGCTCGAATACTTGAATATAGTCGCCTTTACCGCTCGTGAAAGCTCCCGCCATCGCCGTCGAAGCAATATTGGTCACAACATCGACCTTGTTCACCTTCTCCAGCAGCAGCTTATTATTTAGCACCATTTGGGGTGCACTTCCCGGTCTCCAGCCGATGACTGACTTCCCTTCCAGATCACTCCATTTAAAAGCATCCGCTTTGGTACGGGAGAGCAGGAACGAGCCATCTTTCATCGTCAGCTGGTGAAAGACTTTAAGCGTCTTGTCCCCTTTTTGATTATAAATATAAATAGCAGTTTCCGGTCCAACCAAAGAGATGTCTGCAACCCCTGCAATCAGAGCAGCCGCTCCCTTATCTGAGCCTTGTGCTGTGTTCATATCTACATTCAGGCCTTCTTCTTTAAAAAAACCTTTTTGCATGGCGATATAGTGAGGAGCGTAGAAAATAGAACGAATAACTTCCGAAAATTTGACTGTTTTTAACGCTTCCTCCTTCTTCCCTTCCGAGGCTGCGGCTGGTTTAGCATTCGATTGGACAGCAGGCGCAGAGCCGCATCCCGCGGCAAGGGCTAACAGCACGGCAGAAAGCAGTAGACAGGCGGTTTTCTTCATTCTCATTTAAAGATCATCCTTTCAGAATATACTTTTATGATATCGAATAAGCTTCCTGAAAAACTTCGTGATCCAAAGGGAGCTTTTGGAACAACCTCTTATAGCAGTTGAACAGCCTGGGGTGGTTTGGACACCAAATGCATTTCTGCCATTTCTTTGCCGTATTTAACCATCTGAGAGTGACCGACATCTTTAAGCGCGACAGCCGTTATTCGTTCTCTTAAGAGGAATACCTCAACCTGCGGAAGCAGCATTTCCAATGCATAAGCGAGCGGAAGCCCATTTTCCATAATCTCAACCGAATGTGAATTACCTACTATGAAATTAAGCCCTCGATGTTTGGCTAACCGTACGAATTCATGATCCTCCCTCACCCTGCTGATACTGGCAATAATCGTATCCGTTTCCGGATACATTTGCAGTGCCGTTTCCAAATGCTTCATCGAAAATCCGGTATGCGGAAAAAAGTGAAGGAAGTGCTTGACCGGACTATCCGGTGTGCCGCTTAGCAGCTTGGCCGGATTCGAGATTGTCGCCTCCTGCAAGGTGGACTCTCCGCGGATCGCCCGCTCGGCCTCCAGCATATCCTGGTCGATTTCCCGTCCCATGAAACGGTCTATTCTATCCAATACATCCCCCGCGGTATGGACCTCAGGAAGTGCAACGCCCTTATGAAGCACATTGCCAGGGATACCGCCAAAAGCAATATCCGTTGTCAGCTTGGTATGTCCATGCAGCAGCGTAAGCCCCGGATGAAGCCCGTGGAAAGCTTCATGCATCTCGATCAGCGATAGATTATATAAGGGTAAATAATCCGCGAACGGCACACCTCCCGAGCTGGCTGCATCCGCCACAGGGTGATGGACGATGATTAGATCAAGTCTCATAGCCGAAGCCAGCTCGATAACCGACTCGGTAAGGGTCATTCCAACACCTATGCGTGATACCGGCTTACGTTTATCGCCAAATATGAGCCCCGGAATTTCAATGACACTTTTCCCCGGGATATTCGAGGTTTTCGTAACCACATAAGGATTAGTGCCAGAGGTTACCTCGTTCCAATCCATGACCATCCTTCCTTTGGATATTACATTAAGCGCTTCCAACACATTTCCCACATCCGTTTGAACCCGTGTTTCCTTCATACGCTTCCTCTCCCTTGCTGCATCTGTTTAAATGGATTTCATGTAATGGTTCAGTTGAGAAATAGAAAAAACCGCCACCATGAGCATACGGATTCCTTGCGGACCCGGATATGTCATAAAGTAGCGGTTGCAAGGCTCTCCGAAGAGTTCCTTATTACCTGCTTTAGGCATGGTCTTGTGAAAGAAGCAAAATGGAGTCTAATCTCTTTTAACTAAAAGGATTCGATCCTTAATGCTCTCAAATACCATACTTATCGTAAAAATCGAATGGTAAAGCTTGTTTTTGAAGCGCTTACACAGATAATAACATACTTCATCGAATTGCGCTAGGCTTGTTGCACATTGTATACGAAATTTATTTTAAGTGAACTCGTTCAGCGAAGCATTGGGGAATCAGACGTCAGCAAGCTACACTTGCCTAGTCGGTTCAATATGGTAGAATTTAACTGGGTTATTGCAGCCAAATCCGATGTTTACAGTTGCGCGCTACGAAAGCGGAACGTGAATGCCTTATTTGTATAGAAAGACCCTCCATCGAAGCAGCTACGGAACTACGATGCCTTATTCTGCTATTTTTAGCCTTATAGACTCTGATTTGCTGAAATAAGATACTGTAGTTCCGTTAAGGGCACGTTTCCATGCCAAAAACTAAAAATAGCGCATCGTCGTTCCGCCTGCAGACGGCTCCCCAGCCTATCGTATTGGACAAGGGAGTCACCTAAGTCCGGCCAACAGCTAGTAATGATGATTTGTAATCCATTTAGTGGGGACGTTACGGGTCAAGCATAGCCCATAGAGTTGGGGGCCTTAATCCGATAAGTCATTATCGGATTAAGTTCTCCTATGTATTCATTTCACCGTATACGCTATTGGAGATATTACTCGCGAATCAGCATGGTCAGGTCAGCTATAGCCTGTTCCCAGAGAGGTATCGATGTGTGATCCCAGGCTTGGCAAGCCATTGACTGCTCGCCGCTTCCACTTGCCAGTCCGTTGCTGCGCTTCCCTTTTAGACCTGCAACGGTTATCGCTCTGGCGATCATTACCACCGTCTGCTCGCGAGTAATCCGTCAAGCTTAATTTTCAAAATGATACTTTTTCTTCGCAAAGCGACCCACCACATTAACCAAGCCATATAAAATAATAGACAATATAGCCAGCATCGCGATACTAACCATGACCATGTTCATTTGGAACACCTGGCCGCCATAAATGATCAAGTAGCCAAGCCCTGCCTTCGAGGATAAAAACTCACCCATAATGACCCCAACCAGAGTCAAACCAACATTCACCTTCAAAGTTGCAATAAAATTCGGGATACTAGCCGGCAGAAGAACCATCCGAAGCATTTGGGCCTTGGTAGCTCCGAACGACTCCATCAGCTTGAGCTTCGTTTGGCTAATCTCCTTAAATCCGCTCTCAACCATGATGATAGTAACAATTACCGATATCGCTATGGCCATGCCATATATCGAGTACTTGTCTCCCAGCCAAATATAAAAGATAGGGCCAAGCGCTACCTTCGGCAAAGCGTTCAGCACGACCATATACGGCTCCAGAACCTTCGAGGCAAAAGTAGACCACCAGAACACAACAGCAATCAAGGTTCCGAGCAGCATAGAAACAACAATACCAATCAGCGTCTCCATGCTAGTCGTCCAGGTATGCTTGAAAAGCTCCCCTTTAAAAGCCAGCTCTTGAAAAGACATGAACAATTGCGACGGCTTGCTGGTCAGCATCGAGTCGACCCATTTCATGTTAGCGGCGAGCTGCCACACCCCAAGGAATGCCACAAACAACAGCAGCTGGGACAAGCGAACCATCCACTGTTTACGCCTCTGAGTCTGCCTGTACTCGGCGTATTGCGGGGAAACGGATGGTTTACTTGCAAGCGCTGCGCGGGTTTCTACCTCCTGAGTCTCCGCTACGACTGACGATTCACTAACCGGTAGAGACGACATGACCCTGCAGCTCCTTCCAAATGTCATTAAAGTAGTTGTTATATTTATCCGCTTCCCTTTTCTTCCAAGGAGTTAGCTCCTTGCCATTACCCAGTTGAATCGAATAAATTGTAGAAATCGTACTAGGCCTCTTGGACATCACCATAACCCGATCCCCCATACTGATAGCCTCCGAAATATCGTGGGTGACCAAAACAGCCGTCTTCCCCTGATCCTTAATGATCTTAAATATTTCATCGGCGAGCGTAATTCTTGTCTGATAATCCAATGCCGAGAACGGTTCATCCAGCAGCAGGATATCCGGTTCTGTCACCAGCGTACGGATTAACGCCACCCGTTGGCGCATGCCTCCAGAGAGCTGCGAGGGACTATGATGCGCAAACCCGCCCAAGCCGTACCGTTCCATCAGCTCCATCGCCTTACGCTCCGCTTTTTTGCGGTCCATCTTGCGGATTTCCGCCCCAACCATCAGATTGCTCAGAATATCCCGCCATTCAAACAAATGGTCGTGCTGCAGCATATACCCCACCTTGGGGGAGGTGCCTGACACCTCCTGCCCATCGATCAGCACTTGGCCTTGGGTCGGTTTGTACATACCCGAGATGAGGGAGAGCAGCGTGCTCTTCCCACAGCCGCTCGGACCCACAATGCTAATAAATTCGCCCGCCTCAACCGACATATTAATGTCCCTCAGCGCTTCCGTTTCCTGCTTCATTGTAAAGTAGCTTAAGTTTACTTCGCTCAATTCAATCTGGGCCATAGGCTTATTTCGCCGCCTTCCCGATATTTTTGACAAAGCTCATATCTACGACGGCCCCCATGTCTGCGACCTTTTGCTCCGGCTTAAGCACGCCGTTATCTATTAATACCTTTTGCAGCGTTTCAAATTGCTCGCTTGTCAATTCCGGTACGGCAGGCCATGTATCCTGCTTCTTGTAGCGCTCTATAGACTGAATGACAACATCCTTGGGAGTCCCTTCAAAAAAAGGCATCAGCACTTCAGCAATTTCATCCTGGGATGCGGTGTTCAGCCATTTGGTACCTTTGGCCACGGCATTCACGAATTTTTGCACGATTTCCGGGTTGCTTTTAATATAATCGGAGGTTGCTACATAAGAGGTTTCGGGAAAGGCTCCAAACATTTGCCCTACCGAAGCGGCGTAGTAGGCTTTCCCCTCTTTCTCCAACGTGGAAGCAATCGGCTCGAACACTTGGATGTAGTCGCCTTTTCCGCTCGTAAAAGCACCGGCCATAGCAGGGGACGCAATATTCGTCACAACGTCGACCTTGTTTACTTTTTCCTGCAGCAGCTTGTTATTTAACACCATTTGAGGCGCACTGCCGGGTCTCCAGCCAATGACAGTTTTCCCTTCCAGGTCACTCCATTTAAAAGCATCCACTTTGTTGCGCGACAGCAGGAACGAACCATCCTTCATCGTTAGCTGATGGAAAATTTTGAGCGTCTTCTCACCCTTCTGATTATAAATATAAATGGCGGTTTCAGGCCCCACTAACGAAATATCTGCAACACCTGCAATCAACGCGGCCGCTCCTTTATCCGAACCTTGCGCTGTGTTCATATCTATAACCAAACCTTCTTCTTTGAAAAACCCCTTCTGCATGGCAACATAATGCGGCGCGTAAAAAATGGACCGGATAACCTCGGAAAATTTAACGGTCTTTAGCGGCTGCTCTTTCTTAACTTCTGGAGTGGGTGCGGAAGCTTTTGTTTCAACAGCAGGAGTGGTACCGCAGCCCGCGGCAAGTGTCAGTAAAACTACAGAGAGCAGCATACAGGCGGATTTCTTAATTTTTATCATGGTTTCTTCCTCCCGATTATGTATTTAGTAATATTTTAATAAGTTTGTACTGCTCTAGCCGGCTTGGAAACCAGATGCATCTCAGCCATTTCCCTACCGTACTCAACCATTTGACGATGACCCACATCCTTCAGCGATACAGCCGTTATGCGCTCTCTTAGCAGAAATATCTCCAACTCCGGAAGCAGCAGCTCCAACGCATAGGCAAGCGGCAGTCCATTCTCCATAATTTCTACGGAATGAGGGTTGCCTACGATAAAATTAAGCCCCCTCTCCTTGGCGAGCGTGACGAATGGATGATCCTCCCTGACTCTGCTGATACTAACGATAATTGTGTCCGTTTCGGGATACATCTCAAGAGCCTTCTCCAACTGCTCGACTGAAAATCCGGTATGAGGGAAAAAGTGCAGAATATGCTGTACCGGACTCGTCATAGCACCGCTCAGCAGTTTAGACGGATTGGAGAGAGTTGCCTCCTGCAGCGTTGGCTCCCCGCGGATTGCCCGCTCCGCCTCCAGCATATCCTGATCGATTTCCCGTCCCATAAAGCGATCTATTCTTGCTAATATATCCCCCACCGTATGTACATCCGGAAGAGCAACTCCCTTATGAAGCACATTGCCCGGGATGCCGCCAAAAGCAATATCCGTCTTCAGCTTGGTATGTCCGTGCAGCAATGTAAGTCCGGGATGAAGCCCATGAAACGCCTCATGCATTTCGATTAACGCCAAGTCGTACAGAGGCAAATAATCAGCGAACGGCACTCCTCCCGAGCTTGCCGCATCGGCCACTGGATGGTGAACAATGATAAGATCAAGCTTCATGGCGGAAGCGAGCTCAATGACCGATTCCGTCAATGTCATTCCCACACCGATTCGCGATACCGGCTTATGCTTGTCACCGAAAATTAGGCCCGGGATTTCAATTACACTCTTACCTGGGATATTTGAGGTTTTCATAACCACATAAGGGTTAGCTCCAGAGGTTACTTCATTCCAATCCATCACCATCCTTCCTTTGGAAATTTTATTTAGAGCATCCAGTACACTTAGCACTTCTGTCCGCGCTCTTCCTGCCGTCATCTGCTTTCTCCTCTCTTGGTGCATTCGGTGAACAACCCCGCTGCGCGTCCAAAACATTCTTCCGATCACTGTTGTCCCCCGATTTCCCTAAGAGATAAAACCTTAAGTTGACGACATCAGGGGACAAAGGCGAACGCTTACGCTTCTCCAGAATGCTTTTGGCCGCTCCGCTCCTTGTTCACCTCATTAGTTTAACTAGACAAAAAAACCGCCATCATGAGCATACTGAGACTGATAGAAACCAGACCCGGATACGTCACAATTAGCGGTTGTAAAGCTCTCCGTAAGGAGTTCCTCAGCACCTGCTGCATGTATGGATTTCGCTTGTACTACACAATGGAATCGAATCTCTTTTTTTGCAAAAGGATGCGATGCCTTAAATGTACACAAGCACAATGATTGTGTGAGCTATTGTATGAACAGCTAGAACAACTCACTAATATGTCAGTTAATATAACACTTGAATACTGATAAATCAATAAAAATTTATTGATATCGGGAAAATAATGATAATTACGTCACTTATATGTTATATATATTAACGTTTTACTCTAATGGTTCTTTCAAAAGAATAACGGTCCCCGAAAATTCCGTTACCGGATCATAATCCTTGAGCACGAGCTTAACCTCTAGTCCCAATGTGCTCTCGATCTGCTCCTTGAGCATCCGTTTGTTGGCCTCCATTAACAAGATGTCTACACTGGCCGTCAAGCTGCGGTTGGATTCATCGAGTATTTTCAAGGCAGGTATACGTTTATGTGTCGCAAAAATAAACACTTTGTCGCCGGAAATTTCAATTTTCTGTGATTTGATGCCTGTCCCAAATATTTCTTGATTAATTGAATTATAAATTTTTATAAATTCCTGCTTCAATACACCGGTCGAATATGGTTGCTTCATCCAGACTTCCCCCTTCGTAGACAGTAACATCTATGTTAATTTCTACGAATACGGGGAACAATCCTTTTGTGGGACCTTAAATAGGAGATGAATTATTTGGCAGCAGACTGCGACTTCAAACCGTTGCTGCTCTTTCTCCCCTTCGCAATCCAGTAGAACACATACACTATAAGAAACAGCAGCATAAATCCTGCCGAGTAACGATACATAACCGCATAACCGGTTAACGAAGATATAGCTCCCAGAATTAAGGCGCCAATTGCAACACCGAAGTCAGTGGAGTTATAAAACATACTGTTGGCTGTACCATGCTGAGCTTGCGGAGTCGACCGAAGCATCCAGGCTTGAATGGTCGGCTGAATAGAGCCGAAACCAAGTCCATATAGCAGAGCAGATACGATTAGCATCGGCATCGATGCGGTATAGGAGAGCAACACCATGCTGGCCAGCACACAGATTGCCGCGGGTATGAGGACAGCTGCATGCCCTTTCTTGTCAAATATTTTGCCGGATATCGGCCTTATAATGATTATAGTGATTACATTAAACAGGAAAAATAAACCCATCTGCCTCAGATTCACGGATTCCCCGAATAAAGCAATAAAACTGAGAAGTCCGCTGTAGGTTACCGATAAAAAAACATTCAGCAGAGCGGGAAATAATAATCCGGAACTCGACGACGGGTTCGCAGCAACGGCACGTGTGCTACGTCCGATTACGGGTTCCGGGGAAATGGAACGAGACAACCATATGATTGGAAATATTAATAACACCGTTGCGGCACCCGTTACGGCAAGAGTTCCGAAGCCGTAATGGTTCATCATATTTAAACCGATCATCGGCCCCACGGACATAGCGAGGCTGGTCGAAAGGCCAAAATAACCTATCCCTTCGCCCATCCTTTTGCTAGGAATAATAGGCGATACCAATGTCGGTATTATCGTACTCGACATGCCAAATCCGATGCCATAGGCGACGCGCATAGCAAGCAGCGACCCAATGGAATCGGCCCAACCGTAAATAGCGGTGATGATGCCCGCCACAGCGATTCCGATAAACAAAATCACTTTACGCTGCATCCTCCGAATCAGCGCCGCTGTCAAGAATCGGGTAGCTATCGCCGATATGGCAAACACACTCGTTACAAGGCTAACCGTCAAATCCCCAACCAGAAATTTATCCTTCACATAGGCCGGAAATGAAGAAAGCAGC
Source organism: Paenibacillus sp. GCM10027630 (assembly GCF_042676305.1). Classification (NCBI taxonomy): domain Bacteria; kingdom Bacillati; phylum Bacillota; class Bacilli; order Caryophanales; family Paenibacillaceae; genus Paenibacillus; species Paenibacillus sp. GCM10027630. Next base: position 111,759 of record NZ_JBHTGY010000021.1, read on the forward strand.
ATTTGTAAATTCAGAAATAACAAGAACGAGCAAATCGTTAAGCTAATAAAAGGTTTCGTCCATAATCTTGAAGATGGTTCATGAGTATTCATCGTGTCTTCTCCTACTCTATGTCTGTTAATTCACTCATGCGATTGTTGATACGAAGCAAAAGCTCCAATAGCAAATCATATTCGTCAGCAGTCATCCACTCTTTAACCTCATTAATGACTTGCCGCTCGATGGGAAGCGTCTTTTCGATCAACAGCTTTCCTTTGTCCGTAATATGAACCAGGAAAGAACGTCGATCATTCTCCCCGGTTTTCTTATAAATGCAGCCCTTCCCCTCCAATTGATCCAGAATTCGGGTCGTCGTTGGTCTATCCTTACCTGCGCGATCCGCAATTTCCTTTTGAATCAATCCATCCGCCCTGGCTACCTGATAAAGAACGGACCACTGCTCCGGCGTAATATCGTATTCCTTCAGACGATACTGCAGGAGGTTCGTTAGCTTGCGGTAGGTTACCCCCATATTAAAACCTATTGAATGCTCCATACCATTGCCGGTTGTCTTTTCCACATGTCTTCACTCCTTCAATAATTAGTTGTTAAAACAACTATATTCTTGACAACTATATTTGTCAAGAAGGGATGACCAGCAGCTCCGCCCTCAAGGTGAATGCGTTCAATCTTGATTTTTAACAGGATGGTTAGCTGGTATTCATATCTAGCAGCCCTTCTAAATTGGGGAGAGTTAAATTAACCTGTGGATTTCCTTAGCGCATTTCTTTCTGCTCGCTTCCCCCAAAATATGATGAAAATAAGGTTAACATCCTTAATAAAACGAAATGCATACTACTGTATTTACCATTCAGTTACTTGGTCACTTGAGTCAGCGCCCCTGCTGAGTGCTTATAAGGGGAAAGCTCATTCTCACCCAAAACGTCTCTGTATAATAAAAGCTTCTGATCGAAGCCCTTTCGAAGAAGATACATTCGTGTCTAAGTTGTAGCTTTTCTTGCAATATCAGACTTCTTCAGCTCCGCTGAAAACTTATCAAGTCTGATATTATAAGAAACCGCCTTGCGGCGTCCTTGGAAAGCACTGTCCCAAAATTCATTTTGGAACAGCCCATCCACCATTATCGTGAATTTAGGGTTGCAAAAGAACCCTCAAGTTCATGGCATGGCAGCCTAACTAACCCCACGCAATTATCAGGAAATTGTCATGTTATTTTCTCCGAAACATATGGTTTCAAGATCAATAGCTGGAATTTCTCATGCTAATTTTAAGGATTTTGGCTGATATCACCCCGATCGCCTCTATTAGCAGGAGTTTTTCCAGTTAGCTTGCTTTCAAACGATATCCAGGCTGGATTAACGGGAGGATTTCCATCTATCTTCTTTCATTCATCATTCAGCAGTCTAGGAGGTAAGATTATCCTACTCTCCTTTCAACGAAAGCAAAGCAACCTTTGGACATCTGTTCACACGCCATCACTTTTGCAACATTAGAAAGCCCCAATCCCTGCTGAAATCTCACTCCCATTCACTAGAGGAACGTGATCCCTCTATTTGTTGGGCTCCCCTCTAATTGATAATTTCAAGGAACTTTAATACCTAGTTTCGTCTAAAACCTGTCGAATTGCTCCCTAGCTCGAGTAAATAAGTAATCGTACTTCCGTTTCACTTGAATGCTCACGTATGAACAGAAAAAAGGGTATCCTTGTTCCTCATCTTGAAGATCGGTTGTTACCCGAGTGAGTGAATCCGTAAAATGTGCAAAAAACCTTCAATCCCCTATAAATATGGGAACAGAAGGTTCTTTTTCGACCATTTTTTTCATGAGAACAACATAAGAGTATTCCAGTTAAGAGTTCTAGCTATATAAACCTGCGGATGATCTGGGACAACTCTTCAGCAACAGAATCTGCGCCTCTACGCAGGTCGGAGACACTAAAGTGACAACGGACAAAGCTCTCATCCGTATCCGTTGCTTCAGCAAACATCCCTAACAAACCACGCGCTTTGCGATCGATCTGCAGAAGCAGCTCCACGCCGTCTTCATCCGGTGAAAAGATAACCTCAAGCTCATCCAAATCCTTACGAAAGTGTGTCGTTGGGACAAACTCGAATTCCTGAACAAATGGAAGATTTCTTCCAAGCTTCGGAGCGTATTCGCATGTAACCTCACGTCGTCGGAACCCAAGCTTCTCAATGGCATCCAGTACCGTCTGAGAATGTCGGTGAGGGATAACCTCCAGTCGATCCTCATCCTTCGGATCAACGGCCTCTTTAATATCAAGACCCGTCTGTATCCAGACAATAGTCCGTTTCACTGTTATGGGAGTTCCAGCCGGAAGCTGGAAAGAAACCGGGAATTCATAGGCTTGCTCAGCTTCTACTGTAAATTTACTCGCGAGCAAAAACTTGCCTACTGTTGTTTCCACCAAAGATTTCTGTTTGTCCTTTTCCTGCACATATTGCGTTTTCACGAATGCGTATACATCATCCACTTCTTGATTAACCCGCCCGCCTTGAATATAAACGACACCTGTTACCATATCACCAGCAGCTACCCGATCATTATCTATCTGTAAATCAACCTTCGCAGCACCTATTCCGACAGTGGCGAGCATTCTCTTAAACGTGGACATCCGTATTCCCCCTAAGGATTTTACTTTAGCAAAACCAACATGGTATGCAGTATTCGACTTCAGCTTCCCCATTATCTACGATGCAGAAAACAGTTGGTTTCTTTTAAATCCTTCTTGGGAGGGCGGTCACAGAAAGTTCACCCCAAACTCAGGTTGTTATAGTATATGCAGAGGATTCGGCAAATACAAATACAGCTCTAAAGTTTAATGGGAACGTTCTTTAACCCAATAAAATTTCATATCTTGACGAAGCTTACTTGCAATTTTAGACTCAGTCGCACTATATATAAGAAAAGCTTCTAATCGAAGCCCTTTCGAGGAAGATACATTCGTGACTAAGTTGTAGCTTTTCTTGCAATATCAGACTTGTTCAGCTCTGCTGAAAACTTAAAGTCTGATATTATAAGAAAAGCTTCTGATCGAAGCCCTTTCGAGGAAGATACATTCGTGACTAAGTTGTAGCTTTTCTTGCAATATCAGACTTGTTCAGCTCTGCTGAAAACTTAAAGTCTGATATTATAAGAAAAGCTTCTGATCGAAGCCCTTTCGAGGAAGATACATTCGTGACTAAGTTGTAGCTTTTCTTGCAATATCAGACTTGTTCAGCTCTGCTGAAAACTTAAAGTCTGATATTATAAGAAAAGCTTCTGATCGAAGCCCTTTCGAGGAAGATACATTCGTGACTAAGTTGTAGCTTTTCTTGCAATATCAGACTTGTTCAGCTCTGCTGAAAACTTAAAGTCTGATATTATAAGAAAAGCTTCTGATCGAAGCCCTTTCGAGGAAGATACATTCGTGACTAAGTTGTAGCTTTTCTTGCAATATCAGACTTGTTCAGCTCTGCTGAAAACTTAAAGTCTGATATTATAAGAAAAGCTTCTGATCGAAGCCCTTTCGAGGAAGATACATTCGTGACTAAGTTGTAGCTTTTCTTGCAATATCAGACTTGTTCAGCTCTGCTGAAAACTTAAAGTCTGATATTATAAGAAAAGCTTCTGATCGAAGCCCTTTCGAGGAAGATACATTCGTGACTAAGTTGTAGCTTTTCTTGCAATATCAGACTTGTTCAGCTCTGCTGAAAACTTAAAGTCTGATATTATAAGAAAAGCTTCTGATCGAAGCCCATTCGATGAAGATACATTCGTATCTTAGCGGTAGCTTTTCTTGCGAGATAAGAAAGGTGAACCTCCGGTTCAAACTTATACTTTCTTATCTCTTAAAAAAGAAAAGCATTGGCCGTGTATTCCAGACCAACGCTTTTCTATAAAATCATAGGTTTTCAGTCTGCAGCTTGAGCCAAAGAGTCTTGTTACGAAACTCCTCTTCCTGCCCCAGCTCTCTTCCAAACCAACTCGGAACCGTGAATACCTCTGCTTCATGCAAATCAGGAAACTCAACTTCCACAACAATAAGATCGATTTGTTTGTATTCATCCACCTCAAGGATACGCCCTTCATGCTCTACCTTAGTTCGTATCTTCTCAAGTGGTTTAAGCTTCGTATTATTCAGCAGCTGCGTGTAAACTTCCTCAGAGATCGAGTATTCGATTTCTTCCCTTACTAAACCATGGCCTGATTTGAAAGTATGTGTATAGTGGGGAACTCCTTCATTGTTGACTAACTTCCTCACTCTAATTTCTTGATCCTCTGAAAATGCCAAATAGGTTTGAAATATGTATTGCTTCGAAACTAACGTGATTGTATTATTCACAAGCTCCTTCGCCGGGAAGCCCGTCAATAGAAACTTTCTTTCGATTTCCTTACTCATAGCTAGTATCCCCCTTCTACAATCACAGCATCAACTTGTTGTCTTTCTTCGAACGGCTGTCCTTGCCTATAATACGCTCCAGCTGCTTTAATTTAAGGGAGCCCGGCAGGGCGGCAAATGCCCAATTTCTAATTCCGCATAGCCAAGGATGCGACCACTGGGAAACCTTCCCCATTCGGTACGACAAGTTCACCACTTTTCTTACCTGTGAAATACGTCCTGCTTCATAGCGCTGTAAAGCGGTATTCAAGTCAGGCCCACGCTGGATCGATTCAACCAAAGCCATGCTATCTTCGATCGCCTGGCAGGCGCCTTGCCCAAGGTTAGGCGTCATCGCATGCGCTGCGTCGCCCAGCAGAGTCGCTCGCCCCTTCGTCCAATATGACAATTTCGGCAGGTCATAGATCAGGTGACGCAGCATCTTCGATTCATCCGTGAGATGTAAAATTTGCTCCACGGGTGGATGCCAGCCCGCAAACTCATGCAGCAGCCGCTGCTTTATCCCGTTGGGAGAAATAGAATTATCCGCCGCGCTGTTCAATGTGGCAAACCAGTAAATCCCCTTATGGCCGGTATGGAACAGGCCAAACCGTTTGCCTTCCCCCCATACTTCCATCCCAATCTGATGGGATAATATAGTGGAATGGTTGTCCACCATCCCTCTATAGGCAGCATACCCGCAATAGCGTAGCGGCACTTCCCCGAATAAAGCATTTCTCACCTTAGAATGAATGCCATCCGCTCCGATCAATAAACAACCCTGCTCCAGATGTCCATCGGCAAATTTTACGGTAACCTGCTCATCATCCTGCTCAGCATTAACAAATTCCTGCCCCCATACAACAGCATCTCTCCCGAGCTGCTCCAGAAGGATCTTCTGCAAATCTGCCCGTAATACAGTTATTACCGGATAGCCATATTCAGCCTCCATGTCGAGCGAAAGCTCGTACAGCGGTTGTCCCTTAGAAGTAAATACGCTCGTCTTCAGGTTGCGGACACCAAGCTTCAAGATTGCGTCGGCTGCACCAAGAGCTTGAAAGACACGCAAAGCATTAGGCCATAACACAAGTGTCGTCCCGTTGGACGAAGGTTCAGTGGAGCGCTCGTATACTACAGGCTCATAGCCTATTCGTTTTAGTGCAAGTGCTGTTGTCAAACCTCCGATTCCCGCTCCAATAACCAACACCTTTTTATTCATGGCTCAAGCCTCCACTAGCGGAACATCATCCCTCTAATTATCATACGCCCCAATGAGATTCATGAATTCAAAGCATGGGCAACAACGCTGACTCCCTAACGCACAAACTCGCGAACTTATATGCTAAACCTTTGTCTGTACCCGCATTTCCTGCATAATTCCTCAACGACTTCTCTTCTCGAAAATCCGTCGAACAATCTGTTCGCTCTTTCGCCCTCTACGATTTCAGAGAAAGGGGTTTGGTTAATATTGCCCAAGTTAATGACCCCTTCGCCATCAAGACAGCACGGGACTACCGTTCCGTCCACTAATATAGCCGCCTGGTTTCTAAGCGCATGGCAAAAACCTTTTCCCTCATCTTCTTTTTCGGTTAGCTTAGGCCATTTAAATTCATGATCCTGATTCAAATAGATTTGATCTGCAATTTTGAGCCCGCTGCCGCGAACGAATTTTTCTTCGATTTTGTAGTCCAAATTAAACTCTTTTTCAATCATCGCAAGGATTTCACGATTTCTGTTTCTTTCCAGGTTGGTAGTGTTATCGGTATCCAGATTCCATAATCTAAAGGATATCAATAGCGGGCTAGTAGCCACAGCTTCCTTCACAAAAGACAAAATGCTCATAATGTACTCTTCTTTATTTTTGGAGCCTTCATGTCCGTCAAAGCTATGCAACGAGAAGTTGATCTGTCTTAGAGCCGGCTTGTTCAAAAGCTTGTGCTTGTTCTTATTAATAAGCGTTCCATTAGAGGTAATATTAACCTTAAAACCTCTTTCGTGGCTCAAATCCAGCAGCTCATCTACTTTGGGATGCAGAAGAGGCTCACCTTTGACATGAAAATATATATAATCCGTATGAGGTTTTATTTCATCTAATATTTTAGTGAACGCATCTACCTTAATAAAATTAGCTTGCCTCTCCGTTGGCGGGCAGAAAGTACAGGCCAGATTGCATACGCTAGTGATTTCGACATAAAATTTCTTGAATTTTTTCATTATATGAGCTACTCCATTCAGTCTGCACTTAATAGTTACTTCACCTATTGTAACGTCAGTTGCCTGATGTGCATAGAAAAAGGTTCTTTCTATTATTTGTTAGGGATGAAATGAATAACCAGATTTCCTGCCAAAATAACTCCCGCCAAAAAATAAAAAGCGGCAGAGAAGCTGTAGGTTTGTGCCAGATAGGTACCAATGATCGGTGAGGCAGCCCCCATGAGCGATTGCATACTGAACAACAAGCTTGTCGCCGTCCCCGCAACTTTAGTGTCCGTGCTTTCCATCGCCCACGCCTGCATCACCGGCCTGATGGCATACAAGAAAAATCCTAGAATAGCAATCGTACCAATAAGAATCCAGTCATTGCGAATGAACGATACTATTACAAGCATGACCGAGGTAGCAACCATCAAGGTCGTCAATATTTTGCGCGGACCCGATTTATCCGACATTCTTCCTACAATAGGAGCCGCAATCAACCCGCCTGCCTGCAGCACTCCCAGTGTCATCCCTACCCAAAAAGCGTTCAGACCCATTTGCATCGCTAAATATAAAGGAAGTAAAATCATAATACCGTTTTGTGCCATCGCACGAATTCCACTTAAAACAGCAATCAGCACCACCGTTTTATTGCGGAGCAACTCCTTTAACCCTTTTAAATAATCCTTTAACCCGCTCGCCGAGTCTGCATTGGCTTTGGTTAATCGGGATGGATCGACATTCATATTCCTTAAAGTGATCAAAATAAAAATGGCAAAAAACACACCCGGAACGAAATTCCAGTAAATAATCTCCTGCCATGTATAGGTGACAATCAAAGCGCCTATAACAATAGGTGCCAGCATATCCCCAAGATTCGAGGCCATAGCATGATAACCGAACGTCAGTCCCCGCTGTTCAGGAAATCTTAGGGACAAGGTTGTGTAGGAAGCCGGATGCCAGAACTCATTGCCCACACCCATCACAATAAAAAGCAGCGCAAACAACCAATATTCCTGAACGAATCCAATAAAGAGAAACGGCATTCCAACCAAAAATAATGAGGCTGCCAAGAACAGATGCTTCTTTCTGGACATATCGGTAAAGGCGCCTATAGGCATCGTCAGAAATGCAGTGATTAAAGATCTTAATGTTATTAATAAACCTGCCTGTGTGATGGAGAAATTATAGGCAATTACAATATAAGGCAATAAAATATACATGGAAGACGGATACCAGTGTGTAAAAGCATGCCCTATACATATTCCCCAAAAAGGACCGTCTTTATATGGATTTCGTCTTGCAGATGGTATCGTTACTTGCTGTGTTTCCGTAACTGCTGCTCCCTTCGACATAGATAAGCATCTCGCCCTTCTTATTCTAATGTTGGTTTTTGTATATGTTACCATATAAGCCTATTTGTTTACAGATTGATTTAGGCACCAATAATGGCTACCACTCATACATTACACTAGTCAAATGACTAGACCGCTTCTACCAACCGACAGGAGAAGAGTGCGAAAATATTTACAACACTTTTTGAGTAAGGAAAAACCTGAGGCCGCGGACTTGACCTCAGGTTCTTTTGTGTGCATATGCCTACAATGTAAGTTGGGATGAGTAGCATATGGACTTGCGACCGCTCTTATTGATTATTGGCCGCAGCACTTCTTGAATTTTTTGCCGCTGCCGCAAGGACATGGGTCGTTACGCCCCACTTTATTTCTCGTTACTATATCAATAACTTCAGCCTTGTGTGGAGCAGGCTGCACAATAATCGGTGTATTTCTAGAAGAAGATAATTCATCTGGGGAATAACCCTTGAGAAACCATTGTTTGGTAGAATTACTCAATTTAACAATATGATCCATAAAACCTTTTATCAATTCCAAATTATCAATCACCAATTGGTATTGAAACATCTGGAGCAAGTTACCCGGTACCTCTCCGTTCTGAACAGCATATACACAGTCTTTAACTAGACTATCTGCCTTGTCGCGGTCTATAGGGTAATAATCCATTATGAAACTGACAAAGGCTTGGTAGATTCGAGTCCGGTCCACAAAGTCCGGCTCACCTGCAGCAATCAACTGAGCTTTTGTAAATGGATAGAACGACAAGTCAGGTCTCGCTTGATGTTCATTCTTCAATTCTTCCACGTTCCGAGCCCTACTATTTGAAACCCCCTCGGTTCTAAATTGAAGGTCCTTGTAGAACCTTGAAGCCTCCTCCAGAACCGGTAAATAATCACTCTGCATTTCATTCGTACCCGCATGAGAAGTCACCATACTGCATAATGGCTCAAAGTCCATGAAACCATAGTAAAAAAGAATTCCTTGTGAAAGCTTCACCCATTCCGTGTTTCTTCTAACCGTTTCACGAAAGGAATTCGTGTCCATCTTACTGAAGCACTGGAGAACTTCCTGTGGCATGACCAAAGTCTTCTTCCCATTATGAGTCCCTGAGAAGATCATTCCTCTAGCTTTAAAGTAATTAAGCTGATTCGTTTCCAACGGCAGGAAAGCATGTCCGCCGCCGCTTGCGATCTGCTTTATAATTTTATAGCGGGTATCGTCTATTTTATTTAAAAGATGAGGCAGCATAATCGGAAATTGCTGTTCCAATACCGTGATCAACTCTTGTTTTTTTAGCGAGCTTGCTCCGTAAACACCCAAATTTGTACGTATGTCCGATAAATCACTTTTCGTCAAACCGGTAAGGCAATCTTCAAGGGTAGCCGGCACTGAGATTGGGGCCCAGCGCTTCTCCTCCTCTTTAATCTCCATTTGTCTCCCCGCCTCTTTTGCCCTGGCCAAAGCGGTCAATAGTGCCTTCTCATTCTTTTTACTTAGTGGCTTGTCCATTTTTCCATCCTTCGTTAGTAAGGTTAATAAATAAAATTATATTATAACACAAGCCTTCCATCCAATTGGATAACAAAAAAGGGCGCTTCTGGGAGGCGCCCTGCCTTTACGGCAATGTTGTTAAGAAATCATATCAATGGAATCAATTTTCCACTGCTCGAAGAATGACGTTCTTTTCATCTGAAACTGTAACGTAGCCCTTTCCTCGCCACGCCCTCCCCGAGTAATGCCAACCACCACCGGAATTTCCAATGAGAGCAGCCCGGAAGTGTCTCTTGCCATCGTTTTTACCCTTTTACTTATCCCTGTAATTTGATCCTTATTTTTATATAACAATTCAAGCTGATGATGTTTGGCATTGGAGAAGCTCATTTTCAAAATTTGCGAATCACGAAAATTGAAGGCGTTAAAATAAGCATTCACTATCTCATAAGGAGATGCCTGCATGAAGTACTCATCCAGCATTCCACCTGCTTTATACACCATTAACTGATGCTCGGGGTCAACGTTGCCCGAACCGTGAGTAGTGCTCCCCAGAAAGTGAATACAAAAATGGCCGGAAAAGTCATTGTCAGGGATTCCATCCCCTCCATGCGGCATGCCATGCATAGAAGCGGCGAGGAGCTTATCCTCCGTTTGCACAATAATGGCTTTCCGCCTCCAGCTCCATTTGCCATTATAAATTTGTTTCATGACTGCCGTATCTTCTTTGGTCAGAGGTTGTACATCTGCATGATGCGTGCCCGCTCTTCTTTGCACATTAAAGCTCAGTCCCGACTCTACATCGATGACCTTAAACTTCTTTTTCTTTGGAATGATCCCTTTCGCCTTATCCCATGGCAAGATTTTCCCATAATGCGCAGAGCGTACACGCTGAACATATTTCGCAAGCCTCAGCTTTTTTTTCGTATCCAATTGAATCATTTCGTTGGTTTCTATATGATACAAACCGCCTTTGCGGTCTACCGAATAAGTTACCGTAACTCCCTTATCTACAAGGGTCAGAGCGGTGTCCGTGACGGGAATAATAGAAGCGGTTGTACGCGTGCCGTTACGACTGATATGCTGGAGCCATTTGTTGTCCAAGGTTAGCTGCGTTTGCATTTGTGCTTCCGCGGAAGCCTTCACTGTCAATATCGCTTTGGATTCAGGAGCCGCGAGAGCATTGGGATCAAAAAATATAAATAAGAATGCAATTGAGAAAAACATAACTACATATTTATTGATAGTAACCATCCCTTATCCCCTGTTGATTTGATATGATTCATTTTCTGCTGAAAGCAGAAAAACCATTACAGGAAATATAAGGGGATTACGAAAAGGCAATCAATTGGATCGCATCCGTCTTGAAGCTTGTATAACCCGCTGAAGCATACTATAGAGCTGAGCCGGTTCAAACGGTTTGGTGATATATTCGTCCATCCCGGCTTTGAGCACCTGCTCCTTAACTCCAGTCATAGCATCCGCGGTCATAGCTATGATGGGTGTATCTTTGGCATATTCGAGCTTCCGTATTATTCCGGCAGCTTCGTAGCCGTCCATAACAGGCATCTGCAAATCCATCAGAATCGCATCATACCGCTTACCTTCAACACATTTCACCGCTTCTTCCCCGTTTACCGCTACATCAACCCGAACTCCCATCTCTTTGAGAATTTCCTTGGCCACCAGTTGGTTGATTTCGTTATCCTCCACTAATAAAACGTCTGCATGACGAAGTAAAGCATATCTGTCTGCTTGATCATTGAAAGGCAGGTCTATAGCTACCTCGGAAATCATCTGAGGGCTAATGCCAAACCGTGCGGTAAAATAAAAACAGCTGCCTTGGCCAAGCTCGCTCTCAACGCCGATGGTCCCGTCCATAAGCTCCACCAGATTTTTGCTAATGACAAGACCAAGCCCCGTCCCTCCATACTTCCGCGTTGTGGACATATCGGCCTGTATAAATTCCTGGAATAACTGCTTTTGCTGCTCCCTAGTTAAGCCTATCCCCGTATCACGAACCGTAAAACGAAGCGTTACGCCATCTTCATGATGTGAAACCCTGTCTATCAAAACCGATATTTGGCCGTCATCCGTGAACTTTAGCGCATTATTAGTTAAATTTAAGAGCACCTGATTTAATCGGAACGGATCGCCAATAAGCTTCTGTGGAACATTATGATGTACCGCGGTATGCAGAACCAATCCTTTATTATAAGCTTGCAAGCTGATCATATCGGTTAACGTATGAAGCACTTCAAACAAATCGAATTCGATTTGCTCCATGACGATTTTTTGGGCCTCAATTTTGGAGAAATCAAGGATGTCATTAATAATCGTCAACAAGCCTTGAGCCGATCGCATGGATTTGTCTACATATTCCTTTTGATGCTCCGATAAGTCCGTCTGCTGAAGCAAGTAGTTAAGGCCGATGACGGCATTGATTGGTGTGCGTATTTCGTGGCTCATTTGAGCTAGAAACCGACTTTTCGCCCAATTAGACTCATCCGCCTCTTTGCGCTTTTTCAAATCCGTAATGTCGTGAAATGTGCAGGTAATACTTATTATTTCTTGATTCCCATCCATTATTGGCGACAACGAGACCGTGTAAATATGCTCATTTCCGCCGGGCAGCTTCAAGGTCATTTCAAACTGCTGGGACGCTTGCCGATGCACAGCCTGTTGAAAATATCGCTGCCATTCCCCTACCTCGTTTATGCTAATGAGATCCGTCAAAGGCATCCCTGTGGTTGGCTTGCTATGCAGTTGATAAGCATGAATTAATTTTTGGTTCACGGAGGTCACTTTGCCATGTATATCAAAGCCAAGGATATAATCCTGTGAATTTTCCACCAGTCTGCGATATCGTTCCTCGCTTGCTTGTATGATTTTATCGGCTGCCTTGTTTTCAGAAATATCTATAGCGTTACCTATAACATAGCTGACTTTCTTATTAATAAAGACGGGATTTAATGTTACCAAGATGCTGTACGAATCCAATTCCGCTTCAAAAACAACTCTTTCGCCCTTCCATGCCCGACCATAATGCTTATTCAACATTGCCACAAACTCATCGGAAAAAGCCTCAATTTCCTCAACCGCTCGGCCTGTTAAAAGACTCGCCTTCGCCCCCAGCCGCTTTAACAATTCTCCTTCTATTAATCCGTATATGAATTTGCCATCCTCTCTCTTATGAAACTTAAAAGTAAATCCCGGCTGCAGGCAGAGCATGTGAATCATTTCCCGTTCGAGCTGCTTGGCTGTCTGTTGGAATTGGTGGATATGAAGCAAATAGCGAAGAAAAAGGGCAACCATTAAGGCAACGCATGACTGATAAATGATATAGGGCCAGACTTTGTCCAGAGAAGCTTGGGCAATATACCATAGGCTAAAATAATAAAAGTTAAGCAAAAACAAGGTGCCCGCCGTCCACTTCAGTCCATAGGATTTGATTTGACTAAATAAAATCCCTGTTCCAAAGGCTGCTGCAAAGCCTATTCCAGCCTGGATGATATTGAGATTACCTTCTGTTACCAGCCGCCCGATGATGACAAATAAGTAGGTGATCACGCTGCTAACGGGTCCACCGAAGAAGGAGGATAGAAGAAAGGCAATCCCTCTAAAGTTAAGAACGGTAGACTCACTAGTCTTGATACTAAAAAACAACAAAACGACGCCGAGTCCTCCATGAGCAGCGCCAACATATAACCGGTACAACCAATTAGGCTTCGCCTCATTCTTCATTCTGAAAAATAAGGGTGCTGCCAAAAATACAAATATGCTAATGATCGCAAAATTCAGTATCAGGTCCCGCAGCAATAGACTCACCATCCCAAAGAGATCGTCTTTCCATGAACCCTATCGCCAAGAACCCGTCGCGAATTCCTGCAAATAGTCATTAGACATATTCCTCAATCCGACAGAAAACTCCTTTAATCGTCGACTAAATATAAAAATCCGCACAATTGAGACTTGTGCGGATTCCATATTACTTTATGGCGCGCTTGGCCCAACCTCAGCTGCTGTCAGCGGATGGTTCGGAAAGCTTGTAGCTCCGGAGCGTTCATCTGCTCCGGCATCGTTGATGGAGCGTGTTTCTCCATCCATATCCTCCGACACAAAAGGATAGCTGCCCTTGGCATAGTTTATTGCCGGACTCGTAGCGGACAGCTTTTGCAATCCGTTAATAGTTGTAAATGCCGGGTCTGAACCCAGTATCTCGGAAGCCGTTCTCGATGAGTTGCTTTTCAGAGTACCGCCACTGCCCATGTTCCCTTCAAATACGGTATTGGTAGACACGATTTCATTATAAAGAATACCGCTGGAATTCTTGATTATGTTGTTAGCTATTCTGCTGTCCTGCGTAGCATAGGTCTTGCCGGAACCGACAATAATTCCTGTTGTGCTGTTTACAATCGTATTGTTGACGACTTGGGCACGATAAATTTTCCACTGCGCTCTCAAATCATCGGCAGACGGATTCGCGGGATACCCGCTGGAACCGCCGTCATAATTGCCATTATCGAGAATAATGGCATCCTTGGTCAAATTCTCCATGTAGTTGTTGTATATCTTATGGTCATTCCCATATATCCGAATCCCTGCTTCTTCCGATTCTACACCATCTCCAAGAAAGAAGTTTCCATAGAAGCTGTTGTTATGGCCATGTCTGGAGGTTAATCCTCCCTTTGAAGTTTTGAAGGTGTTATAACGGACTGTGTTATTGCTGCTTTTCACAGAAACGATTTCCGGTTCACCATCGGTATTCTCAAATAAATTATGCTGGATCGTGTTATACCCATTGGACAATGAGATTCCCGACAGCCCGAGGCGGATCGTTTCCTTCCCATTATCAACCCAAGGTCCAACATCATGGAAATAGTTATATTCTATAATATCGTATTGAGAGATGTTCCCATTACCGTCTCCTTCGTAGGCAATGAGCGGGTTGGTATCGCTCTTGTTACCGAAGTCATTATGGTCGATCCGATTGTGATGACTATTAGCTCCGCTGACCTGAAGCCAGATAAGGGCTCCGCCGGTTGCAGGCAAAGCAAATTTATTTCGGGTAACCTGAATGTTATTGGATCCGTTTAAGAGGAGGGCATTGTTTCCTGTGTTGGTAAACTTCAATCCCTGAATAATAACGTAGGACGAGTTATTCACTTCGATGAAGGCGCCACCGGAAATAATCGCCTGTCCCTGATTTGCCGCTTTAATCGTGATAGGGCTACCGGCTGTTCCGGCTTTGTTATTTATTTTAAAAGCCCCGCTTTGTGTGTAGGTACCATTCGCTAGTACGATTGTCGTACCGGCACTGGCACTGCTTATGGCTGAAGCCAATTGCGCAGAGGTAGAAACAGAAACCTCATTGCCTGGATTGGAATTGGTATCCGTGCCGTAAATCTCTACCTCGGTGTAGCTATTCCATGCATTCAAGGAGTTGCCATGACCGACGATCCGCACATACCGAGCCGAGCTCACATCCGGAAAATCAAAGGTTTGCAGGCTCGTATTCAAGCTGCTGGTCACGTTAGTCTGCACGGTAGTAAAATTCACATTGTTCGTAGAGGTCAGGATATCGAAGGTGGACGTTCTCGTATCTCCACTTACAAAGGCTATCTTGATGTAGGCCACCTTTTTATTAGAGCCGAGATCATACTGGATCCACTGCCCGTCGCCCGACGCCGACCAGCGGGTCGTTAAATTCCCGTCCACTGTATTGGCGGGCACGTTTCCATCATTGGAGCTAGCCGTAACGGAAGCCCCGGGGACTGAAAATTTTGCGTCTGTAGTGATAGCTGTATCGCCATAAATTTCAACCTCGGTGTAGCTATTCCATGCGTTGAGGGAGTTGCCGTGACCGAGTATTCGCACATATCGAGCCGAGCTCACATCCGGGAAATCAAAGGTTTGCAGGCTCGTATTCAAGCTGCTGGTTACATTAGTCTGCACAGTTGTAAAATTCACGTTATCAGTCGAGGTCAGGATATCAAAAGTGGATGTCCTCGTATCTCCGCTTACAAAAGCTATCTTGATGTAGGCCACCTTTTTATTGGAGCCGAGATCATACTGAATCCATTGTCCGTTACCTGACGCAGACCAGCGGGTCGTTAAATTCCCATCGACTGTATTGGCAGGTACGTTTCCATCGTCAGCACTGGCTGTTACACCAGACGCCGGGACTGTTAATTTCGCGTCAACCGCAAATACGGGCAGCGGAAGCATTGAGAGAAGCAAACACACACATAAAACGAAAGCGAAAGCCTTTTTACGTAATATCATCCATGCACATCCTTTTCAGCATGATTTTATGAATTTACCGACATTCCCTTCGACACCGAGCTATTAAAGCGTTTTCAAAAAGTAGAGTGCGCACTCTGATTACATTTATAACGTAAAAGCTTTAATAAAGAAATCATCAAAAACTAAAGAATCATTTCAATTTCCAAACTGAATAGCCCTAATTTTAAAAATGCAGCTTTACAATCACCATCATTAAGAAAAATGCCTTGCGGCGTCCTTGGTGTACAATCTACGTTTGTGCGTGGGGAGGGAATCGGGTATGGGATTCCGGCCGCTGTTGAAGTCGTGTTCCTTTGAATGGAAGGTTGTAGCGGGAGGAACACAAGCTTCAAAGGCGGACGCTATCGCTCCTCCATCCCACACCCGTTCCCTCTTTGTTCTACTCTGTGCTTTGCATTGCTTCCTTACTTCCTAACCGCTCTCCGCATCGAAGGGAAAGACATCAGCGGAAGTAATTGTTCCTTTATCAACTGGAAAGCTCAAAAAACAGAGAGATTACGGAAAAGCTAGTTCCGTTATCTCTCTGTTTTTGTGCATAATGCATACATTTACCCAAAATAACGGAATTCCCACTCGCTCCTTATCCCTTGATCGCCCCAATGAGCGCGCCCTTGACGAAATACTTTTGCAAGAACGGGTATACAAGCAGAATCGGCACTGTTGCCACAATAATCGTCGCATATTTCAATGTAACCGAGAGCATTGCAGCATCCCCGTCAGCCGCACCTAAGTTTGAGCTTGCTTCTCCTTGAAGCAACACTTCACGCAAAATAAGCTGCAGCGGGTACATCGACCGATCCTGTAAAAAAATCATCGCATGGAACCATGAATTCCAATGACTGACACCATAATATAACAGCATTACCGCAATGACCGGCATGGAGAGCGGTAAGATGATCCTGAACAAGATCACAAAATCATTGGCCCCATCCATCTTGGCCGACTCCTCCAACGCATCGGGAATCGCCTCGAACGCCGTTTTCATGAGAATCAGATTAAACGTATTGATCGCTTGCGGAATAATAAGCGCCCACAGCGTATTGGCCAGCCCAACCCCTTTGACCGTCAAATAAAATGGGATCAGCCCTCCGCTGAAAAACATCGTGAAAATAATGAACAGCATAAGCTGCTTGCGATATTGCAAGCTTTTCCGAGATAGGGCATAGGCACCAAGTGCTGTAAGCAAAATATTGAACAGCAGACCCACCACAACTACAAAAAGGGTATTGCCGTATCCCTTCAGGATCATCGGGTTGCGGAACACATTCGTATACGCGTCGAGCGATAGCCCCAGTGGCCGCCATAATATCCCTTTATGCGCCATCAGATTCCCGGCATCACTCACTGAAGCGAATGCCACATACAGCAGCGGATAAAGGGTAACTATCATGAGCAAGGTCAAAAAAATCATATTGATAAGGTCAAAGCCTTTTTCTGCAAATGTTGGCCGGTTTAGCATCCAAGCTTTCTCCTTTCTACCACAGGCTCGTATCGTTAAATTTTCGGCTTAACCAGTTGGAAAATAGGAGCAGGATAAAATTAACCAAGGAGTTAAACAAACCTACAGCCGAGCTAAAGCTATAATTAAAATCCTGCAGCCCGACCCGGTACACATAAGAAGATACGACATCGGCCGTTTCATAAGTGCTTGGGTTGTAGAGCAAAATGATTTTTTCGAACCCGACATTCATCATTCGTCCAATTTCCAAGATGAGCAGAATGATGATCGTGGGCATTAGCCCTGGAACCGTAATATGCACCATCTGCTTCCAACGCCCAGCGCCGTCTATTCGAGCCGCTTCATACTGCTCCGGATCAATACCTGTCAAAGCTGCCAAATAGATGATCGTTCCCCAACCGATATGCTGCCAAATGCCCGAGGAAATATAAATGGTACGGAAAAGGCCTGGTTCAAGCAAAAATGTTGAGCGTTCCCCGCCAAAAAAGGAAATCAGGTCGTTAATAACACCCTCACTGGCCGTAAAATCTTTGACCATACCACAGATAACTACTAATGAAATAAAATGCGGCATATAAGTGACGGTCTGCACCGTCCGTTTAAATAAGGAATGCCTCAATTCATTAAGCAGCAGCGCCAACAAAATCGGAGCCGGAAAACCAAATACCAGCTCGTAAAAGCTCATCAAAACAGTATTTTTTATCGTCCTCCAAAAGTAGGGACCTGTAAAAAACGTTTGAAAATGCTCAAACCCTACCCAATCGCTCCCCCAAATACCAAGCCGGGGGGAGAAATCCTTGAACGCAATAATGGCGCCATACATCGGTGCGTAGTGGAAGATCACGTAATACAGCAGTACGGGAAGCAGCATGACATATAACAGCTTATTTTTTCGGATATCCATCAAGATTCCCAGCTTACTCCGTTTTTTTGCAATAAAGGGAATCATCGTTTCTTGATTAATTGTGTTCATTCCTTCTCCCTTTCCCATCCTGTAACAGCTTCTTGAAGGGAAACTATAACGGCGCATTCTGACCCGCTCCTGCTAACGTTCCCCTTGGTAAGACGCTGATGTTGATTTTATCGCTTATTGTAACGGTCAAGCGCATCCTGATAAATTTTGGTCACCTTATCGATGCCCATTTCCTTAATACGATTGGAATACTCATCGAACTTCTCGATTGGTTCCTTGCCCATCACAAACTTCACGAACATTTCTTCCTTATAGCTTGTGATCGCCGTGTTCAATTTGGCTATTTCTTTACTCTCTTCGACAGTCGGCGTAATGAACAGCGGCAAGACATGCTTCACAGCGTCCGTTTCGCTCCACACTTTTACCGCTTCGTCTTGCTCCTTGAAGGTGTTGAAGCTTTTAGCGCTGTTTCCTAGAAACGGACCGTTCGGCTTGGTATATTGGGATACCATTTGCTGGAGATTGAACTTTTCATTTTTAGTAATTTTGTCGGTGAATTGAGGAATGCCATTATTGATCGTATAGCTTTCGCCTTCAATACCGAAGTTGAACAGCATACTGCCCTTTTCACTGAAAGCGTAATCCATCCATTTGACAGCCAGCTCGGCGTTCTTGGTGCCTCCTGTGACCGCTTTGCTGACGGCCGGGTTGTATTTAAAGTCACGCTGTCCGATGAAAGCACGTTCGCCCTTTTTCAAAGTAGGGTAAGGAATTCCGACGAGCTGGAACTGCGGATTTTTCTTTTTCCCGGTTTCCATCCATCTGCCCATACCTCCGCTTAAAAGGCCGACAGTAGCACCCGAGCTATCGCTCATCATTTTGTTGTCGAGTGCTTTAGAATCGGTGTTCAGTGCAAAATCTTTATCGATCAGTCCTTCTGCATACCATTTTCTCAGAAGAGTCAGCGCATCCTTGAACTGCGGATCGATCGGGCCATACTTCACCTTCCCCTGGTCGTCAATATAAAACCGATTCGCTGTTTTGTAAGCGCCGATGAAAGCATCCTGAATGTTCAGTTCGTTGCTGTACTGGGCGGTAAACGGCGCCGTAGCACCCTTTTGTTCTTTAAATGCTTTCAACACGGTGTACCATTCATCGATCGTAGTCGGTACCTCAAGCTTCAATTCATTCAGCCAGTCCTTGCGGATCATCGGTCCCCGGAATACCAATCCATTATCAGGGCGGATCATCGGAAATACATAATATTTACCGCTATCCGTTTTGAGCATCTTATCCAATTCCTTATCCTGCTGCAGCAATTTCTTCAAGTTGGGCGCATTCTTGTCAATCAAATCATTAAGCGGAAGAATGACCTTGTCGGCGATCGCCTTCTCCGGTCCCCCTGGATAGGAGGTGTTCCAGTTGTATTCGATTACATCCGGCAAATTATTCGATGCGATCAACAGGTTGAATTGCTCTTTGGATTGTCCGTCGGCGGGATGCGTATATTTGACCTTGACACCCGTTTCTTTTTCTAATTGCTTGCCAAAAGGCGATTCACTCAAATTGGTGAAGAACGCAGCCAGGTTCGTATCCATCTGCTCCCAGGATGTTAGCGTTTCCTGTGTGCTGATCGGGTATTTCCCGGCCTCCGACACCGGTGCAGCCGGAGATTTGGGCGCATCCTTAGCCCCCGTGTTCTCCTTGGAGCATGCCGCGAGCAAGCTCGTAGATGCCAGTACAATGGATAATGCTATACTGAATGATTTTTTGTTAGAATGGTTTCCCATGCCAATCCCCCTGTTCAAATTCGGAATTATGAATTGTACACCCTACGTGCTGTACACCCTAGCGCTATTATGGAACGGATATTACAATTTTGAAATCTTCAAAACCAGGAAAACGTCATTAAAATCGATACTTAGTGTTCTATAAAATCGATATTCGGTATGCAAAAACCGGAAAAGCCGCTCTAGGCGGCCTTTTCGGTTACTTCCATACTATTTAGTTTATCCCTTTATATTTACCAGGAGTAATTCCTTCGAATTTTTTGAATATACGGTTAAAGGTATTAATGTCCGAATATCCAACCTTTTTGGAAATTTCTACAATGGAGTAGGTTTGCATAGAAAGAAGCTTTTTCGCTTCCTCAAGACGCTTCTTGTTAATAAAGTCCAGAAGGGCCTCGCCCGTCTGAGCCTTAAACTGCTTCGATAAATAGGATGGGGTTAATCCGAACACCTCACCGATCATGCTAATGTTCAGGTTTTCCGAGCTGTAATGCTGCTTAACATATTCTGTCACCTGCTGACTTAGCTGGTTATGCTCCTGCCCGCGGTTCTCCTGGATGGATCGGCAAACCTGACTGAGCACCTCACCAATCTGCACTTTCATTTCCTTAATCGTTTCACAGCCAATTAACCGGTCTATCGGGTTTTCTCGCTGGGTGAACTCCCGTTTGTTGTTTATGCCGATTTCATCCATTGTTTTCAGCATCGTGCTGATCAAATCAAACATCAGGCATTTGGCAAGCGGGGCGGAGAGCGATGCATCGGCCAGATTAATCTCAATGATTTCTTCGATCAGGGCATTGGATTTCTCATAATCGCCTGTCTTGACGAAATTAATCAGCTGCTGCTCCACCTGCAGCGGAAAATAATAGTTCGTAGATTCTTGAGACGTTTCGGTATTTGGCAGGTCACCGTACCTGATAATTTCCCCGCTCCCCATAACAAGACGGTATTCCAGCGCTGCCAGCGTTTCCTGATACGCCAGGGAGATTCCGTACAGATCCTGATGAATCCCGCTGATCGCAACCGTTAAATGAACATGGAAATGGTCGAGCAAAAACGATCTCACCTGCACCGAAATTCGGTTCAGCTCCTCCGCTTCGGGTTCGGCACTGAAATTTATGATGCATACCTGCATGTCGTCCATTTCTGTCGTGAAAGCGCAATGCTGCTCGGTAGCCAGCTCTTCCACCACATTCATAATGATAAACTGCACAAGCTTCATTTTCTGAGGATCAACATATCCGTCAGACTCGAGCTTGCCATAATGATCAATATGGAACAACAGGACAGCAAAATGCGATGACACGAGCCGTATATCGTGGGCCGCGAGCGATTCATGAATGGGAACGTTCTGCTCTAATCTCCCCTTCAGCAATCCCTGCAGAAAATGAGAACGGATCGCATCGCGGTTCTGCTGCAATCTTTGATCGATTTTTTCCTTTTCAGCAAATGTGTTGTTTAGTGCTTCCTGCAAATAACCATATTCGTTTGATCCCTCATCAAAGGAGATGCCTGATTTCAAAGACAAGCTGCGGATTAACAAGCTGATCGGATTATAGTTTTTCCTCAAAAATAAGAATGTAACAATCCCTCCGCTAAGAAGGCTCAGAAATAAGCTGACATAGATCAGCGTTTTTATATATTTCATTTTCTCATCAAACAGTTCGGCCGGAATCATCGATACGTATTTCCAACCCGTACTGCTGCTCGAGGTGGTATAGGAAACAGCCAGCTTTTCTCCGGAAAATTGGTCATAAAACATCCCTTTATTTCCAGACAATCTTTCATAAGTCAGAAAATCCGGACTATGCTCGAAGCCGGTGGAAGCGATAAGACGATTTTCCTTGTCCAATACCGCGACAGCCGCTTTGTTAGCGGGCGTTATATTTTGCAGCAGCTTCGAATCTTTAATGACAAACAGGATGACTGCACCCGGAAGATCCAGATTATCCAAAATAATGGATTTTGCATACATGACAGCTTTAACTGATTTTCCGTCCTCGCGAATCGTTATGGGTGCGTATTCCTGAATATACCGCTTGTCGAAGAATGCCTTCCATTCCTCATAGCTCGTCTCTTCCTTCTCTCGTATCGTTTCATATAACGTATGGGTGTTGATGTGATCCCGTGTCGATATTACGGTATCGCTGTTTTTATAATAAATATAGATCTGCTCAATAAAATCGTTAGCCACTTTGTAAACCCGCAGGTTGTCCGCGATGCTGACCAATTCATAGTAGTCATTGTCCGTGAGAGGTTTAGCGGCGTTAATAAAGGCGGCCAGCCGTTTGCTGAGGGTCATTTCAACGCTTAAACGCTCGATACCTCCAAGGTTATTGTCTATTGCCTGTTCCATCTGCTGAAGAAGCGATTCGTTGGCTCGATTAACCTCCGATTCCACCACATGCCAGGTAGCAACATAAATAATCCCGCTGATCATTATAGGAACGAGGAGCACGGAGATATAAGAAATGAGCCAGGTGACGATCACGCTGCGTTTGTTAAAACCGATTCTTTTAAGACCCATACAAAATTACCCCTCAGGACGTGTTGAAATTGTTGAAAAAATAACAAGGCCGACCGTCCTTCCAGACAAGTCGGCCCCGTTATTTCATTACGTTACCGCTCTATCATACGCATTAACACTATCACAGCTTCAGCTCTGGTTGCAAGATGGCTTGATTCAAAGCGGTTATTCTCCCGCCCTTGCACAACGCCTAACGCCATCGCTTGTGATATAAAAGGCAGAGCCCACTGAGGGATCTCATTGCTATCACTAAAGGCCGCCGCATTCGAAGTCCCCACATTTTGTTGGAACGCCCGCAAGAGCATGGTGACCATTTCCGCCCGATTTATCGGTCTGTTAGGACGCAATGTATGATCTTCATATCCCTGAATAATTCCAGCTTGAGTCGCTGCTGAAACTTCTCTCGAAGCCCATTCCGGAATTTCCGATTGATCTGCGAACACTGCCGCCTGTTCCTTGGCCGTCAGCTTTAGCGCACGTACAAGCATTGCGGCGAACTGCAGTCTTGTTATCGGTTCCTCCGGCTTAAAGCTGCCATCCGGGTATCCGGCCACGATGCCCCTTTCTATAGCTTTGGCAATCACATCCCCTGCCCAATGCGATTTAATGTCGGTCAATGCCTGGGATTGTGATGTTGGGGCCGGATCCGGTGTCGATGCCGAAGGGTTCACAGGTGTAGTGGCCGTTGACTCCGGTAATGCAGTCGGAGCCTGTGTTGACGGTGCAGCCGCTGATGATGAGCCGCCGTGTCTGCCACCGCCCACAATAACATCGGTATATACGCTCACGGCCGCTGTTGCAAAGTGTCCTTTATAGGTTGCAACAACTACGGTCTCACCTAGTGTTTTTCCCCGCAATACGCCGCGTTCATCCACTGTCGCTACAGCAGGATTCGTTGTATAGATGCTTGCTCCTGTCAATGATTCACTGTGGTCTTGAAACACCGCGCTAAGGGCTGTCGCTTTTGTTTCGTCAACCTTCATTCGGTACGCGGCAGAATCGAATTGGATTTTGTCCAATTGGATTTCGCTTGGCGGAACTACTTTCTGACGATGTACGACAATCGTATAGACTTTGTTCTTGCCTGAGGGATTCGCTACTTCAATCACAATAATGCTGCCATCTTGGGCAATTTCTAACGCTTGACTCTCTTGACCGCTTATAACCGTCTGATGATTCTTGCCATCTACGGATACAGTTATTTGAGAGCCTGTGCCATTCAATGCCTTCGGAACAATTGTGAGTCTATTAACATTAGACTGAATGGCTACCGTATAGTAGGCTTCATTAGTGCTAAACCCCGGGACAAGCTCGCTGTCAGACCGCAGCACCAGACTGCTCAAACCCGGATCGCCTTCTTGAACAGGGGGAGACTGACCCGCATTAGGCCCGACATCCGTTACGGTTAGAGCTCTTCTGGTTGGTGCAACTCCAGGCATGTATTCATCTGCCCCTACATCGGGGGCGTTATAACGGATTTGTCCGTCCATATCGTCCAAAGCAATATAAGGAGCCTTGGAAGCATCAATAGCAGGGCTCTGGGCTGACAATCGGATCATTCCGTCGGCGCTTCGGACTAGCTTAAGCTCCTTCTTTTCAAAACCGCCGTTGATGTTTCTAGTGATATTGGTCAGATTGGCTGTTCCTTCTACGAGGTTCCCCGCATAAACCGCACGCTCGCTTGCCTGGACGTTCTGTGCGGCACTAATTTCATTAAACACCGTTCCCGCATTGCTGAATACTACATTGTTGTATACTTGGGTTGCCACCGGTTGATAGTTTCTACCGCCAAAAGAGAAAGCAGCCGCTTTATTACCAACATTAACTATCGTATTATTATAGACTTGAACATTATACTGCCGCCAATGTCCACGAAGGATCTCAACCCTTAACGGATTATCAATAGCAAGGCTTCCAAGCGAAACAGTTTGTTCAGAAGTACCCGAACCGCCCCATTTAACCGTTGGACTGCTTCCACCGTCAGGACCTCCGTCATGAGTGCCCCCATCAAGCTCGATCACTTTATCCGTTAGGCCTTCCATGTAATTGTTATAAATTTTATGCTCGTTACCGTAAATACGGAAACCGCCCATTCCGGCTTTTTTCCCGTCTCCAATAATGAAATTTCCATAAAAGCTGTTGCGGTGTCCATGACGTGCTACAATGCCGCCATAAGAATTGCGAATAGTATTATAACGAATAATGTTATCGCTGCTTTTGACTGAAATAATCTCATCTTCAGCATTCAGTCCATCAAATAAATTATTCTGGATCGTCACATGACCCGAGGCAAGCGATAAACCGGATAATCCTAGTCGTATAGCTTCCAATCCATTAGAAACTCGCGGGCCTATGTCGTGGAAATAGTTATACTCAATCAGATCGTATTCCGATACATTTTTCCCCGCTTCTCCGTCGTATATGACTACTGCACCGAAGCCCTTCTTGGGACCAATATCATTGTAAGCAATCCGATTATGGTTGCTTACTCCTTCAATCCGTATATAATGGCGATTGGTTCCGTTGTCAGTCATCAGGGTCGAATTGGTATGAGGAGTATCCCCCATGTACAACGCTCCACCAGAACTATAAGTGTCACCCGTTCCATATCGGCAGCTGCCCTCAACCGCGGTTAAACACCACACCTTACCACTAGCTGAGTCGAACCTGAACGGCTGTCCCGTCTCATCCAGTGCGAATGTATTACGAAGAATCGATACATTGCTTGAGCTTCTGAGCTCCAAGCCTGGATGTACCTCCTTCATTATGGATCCCTCCAGCCCTCTGTCCTTCAGAGTCCGGTCTGCATTCTCTTCCGCCGTACCAATCCCATTGCGGAATACAAGCCCCGATACCTCAATATACTGTGAATTTTCAATGTGCATATAGCTGTTTCCGGTAATGACGGCCTTCCCCTTCTCGGCAGCTGTGATCCGAATCGGAAGCGCGACGGTACCCTTCTTATCTTTAACAACAAACGGACCATTTTGTTCATAGTTCCCATTTTGAAGCTCAATATTCGTCCCTTGCACAGCCTGATCCAAAGCATTCTGCAATTGCTCTGCTGAGCTTACCTTCACTTTCGTCAGTTCCGGTGTTGGTACTTCGGGATTCTCCCCGGCCTCCGGAGGTCCGCTTGGGTCCTTAGGCTCTTCGATTATTGGAGTTGTACCCGTGTAGACCCCAACTTCCATTATACTATTCCAGTTGCCAGAGCTTCCGCTTGCACTATTGCCATACCCGACAAGCCGCAAATAACGCGCATTGGATGGGTTTGTCAGAACATAGCTCTGCATCACACTATCCGTAGCCTTGAGACTTCGACTATTCCTTTTAGGCAATAAGATCGTGCTGGTTGTAAACTCTGGATCGTTCGAACCCAATATTTCAAAACTGGATGACCGATCTCTTGCGTTTAAAAAGGCGATATCCAAGTAAGTGGCCTTCTCAGACTGCCCCAAATCAAATTGCAGCCATTGTCCTTGTCCTGAAGCCGACCAGCGGCTATCTTGGCTTGCCGTATCCTCACCCCAAACACCATCCACCACATTGGCCGGGATATAATTCGTATTCGGTTGATAAGAACTGGCTGTAACTGATCCTACGTTAAGCCCAATCTTTCCTTTCTCTCCCTTAGACAGTTTTCGGATAATATCTATCTGGTACGAATTATTCGCACTACCGCTAGATAAATTAACTTTCAATTTATTAACGCCCGGGACCAAAGAGATATGTCCAGGATCCAGTATGGATACTGGAATGTTACCGGTAATATAATTACTCAAAGTCATTGATGTGACAGCTCCGCTAGTCGCTGCCGCCTCCACACGGATGCTTCCTGTATCCTGCGAAACAATCGCCTCATACCCTTTAGTCTTGCTTGGCGCAAATGCCTCATTTAATGATACAGGAGTTGCTCCATCCCACACCTCAAAACTATTCAAAAGAACCAGTGGCAGTTTCTCGGCAAATGTGAAATAAGAGCCGTTTTCAAGTGTTACATCAGCGGCATAATACTCCACACCTTGAATGGTCTTCAAAGATAGCGGATATGCGGCTTCATTCCCGAAACTGCTGCTCTTGCTTGTCAGAAGCACTCCTCCAAGAGGAATTACGCTTTTGGGAATCGCTATTTGCACGGCGCCCACATTGCCTGTATTTTGCGCCTTCCAGCTTCGAGTCAACCGCTGGTACTCCGTACCATAAGGCAACGAGCCTGCGCTTCCATTATCTCCCCACAGCAAGTACTGCTTATCTAATAACGACTGTTTGGCGCTGATTACCACTTGGTCTGTTGGAATATCTGCACTCCGGCTCTGCTGCTGATCCAGTGCCCCCAACAGATCCTTCCCAATCCCTGCTATACTGCTACGGTAATCAGCATTAGCCGCGGCATTCCAAACCACCTGCGGAGAAGAACCTGCGGACAAATAATCACCTTCCTGCAGGCCAATACCGAACTTGATGGCCAGATAGGTTTCCACTTGGCGCTTCTGCGTCGCTGTAAGCCGGTCGGTGAATAGGATGAACTCCCCGATATTGCCGTTATAGCCTGAGCCTCCGCCCGCAGCCGCGCCTAAAGACATGGCGCCGTTTGCTTTTCCAACGAAGGGAAGACGGGCCTGTTTGGATTGACCTTCGGACTTACCGTCACGAGTAACAGACTGATAGACGTCTGTCCCGACTGTCATCGGACTCGCATCAAAATGCAATCCCCACAAGTTATATTTAGACGGATTAACTTGATTCGTGACCGTCATACGCGGAGTTCCCGTTCCAGACGTCAATGCTCCGGAATCCCATAGGACGGACCCTACCCCAGGTGTCGCTGCATTAGTATAGGGAATATGGGCTACAAGACTGCCTGTTGCTAGCTCCTGATTGAATATCATGGAGTTATCTATCGACGGAACGCCCCCGGTAACAGCGAACACACTTGTTTTGCTAATGGATTCGCCCACTCCAAATAAGCCGTTAATATCCTGCAAAATGCTTCCGCTGCTGCTTCTGGAAAATCCAACGGACGGTTGAAAATTTAATCCGCTATTTGCCGGCTGGTATTTCGGTTTCGGACGGGAACTGATTGCAGCAATCGAACCGTCATTAACAAAATCGTTTCCATTCGGACTGCTGTCCCGCCACACCGTGACATTACTCGTTGCGTTAAGCGTCACATTCTCCGGATCTGCTTTCAGCCACAATCTAAGTGCACCAGCATCCACTCCGCCGGGTGTCCCTGAAACAGCATCAGCGGCCGAGGGGCTCGCCGGTAACCATACACTTCCGATAATCAATGTAAATACCAGAATGATTTGAATCGTCCGAAACCTTATATTCCTGCTTCTACCCATCTTATTCAACCCTTCTCCACCTCTTTCTCATATAAAGCGTTTTCAAATGCAATCAAGCATGTGCTCCTATAACCCTTTATATAGAAAACCTTCGATAAAATATATCAACAAAAGATGAAACCAACATTGAAATTACATACTATAAATCTGCAATTTCTAAAGTGGATCATCAAATTTTAGAATACTGCTCTCAAAATCCAGTACAGGAATAAGCGCAAAATATCGTGTATAGTGTGAATATAACTGTATAATTGTTAACTACAGCGAAAAGAGGTGCCCGTTCATGCAGATAGACCGTATCGACCATCTTGTTCTCACCGTAAAAAATATAGAAACTACCTGTGAATTCTATTCGAAGGTTCTAGGAATGGAAATCGTGGCATTCGGAGGCGGCCGCAAAGCATTGCAATTTGGAATGCAAAAACTAAATTTGCATGAATACGGCAATGAATTTGAACCAAAAGCGAGTAACCCCACTCCAGGCTCGATCGATTTGTGCTTCATCACACAACTGCCTTTGGATGATGTCGTGGCTCATTTACATAAGCACCATGTGGCTATCGAGGAGGGTCCTGTTGCCAGAACCGGAGCGATGGGGCCTATTCGATCGGTTTATTTCCGCGATCCGGACTTAAACTTGATTGAGATTTCCAACTATATGAGCATTTAATGTGAGAAAACCGTACAGAAAGATTTACCGTACGGTCTACTCAGAGGCTTGGCTGTTCCCCACAAGTAGGCAGTAGTGGTTATTTCTAGGGGTTGTCCGACATTCATGCAACTCCGCAACGCGCGCGCCCTGGATTCGCGCGCGTTGCGGAGCTGCGCTTTAAGTGACCCGAATACTTAGCAATACTTAGCGATAGCGACCATCTGAGGCGCACATCCAACAAGCCCATTGGGCAGTGACTAATGAAGCTGTTCCGAGGCTTTTTAAAAGAAATGAATTTACTTAATCATTAAATTAAAATATGATGTATTTATACTTTTAATTTTGGAGGGATTCTATGTACACTGGACCTTCTAGTGGGGACAACCGATTTACTCCCATCGACCTATCAGCGGCCTATAACCGAATCATTGCAAAACTGGATACGCAGGATGGCTCCGATCGGCTGTTAGCTAACAAACATTTGCTGCTAACCGGCAATCATGAGCTGTGGGGGCTCCCTTTTGTTTTTGGCCCCAATGATGGAACCGCTAACATTATAGTATTAAAAGAGGGGCCTGTTACTATTCACTTCCCTCAGCCTCTGCACGACCGCCAGCTTGTTTTCGTTCATGCAGCCGACTTCAAAGTGAACAGTGCAGCAGAAGACGGGATTATTCGACCTATGCCGGGAACCCCGCGCTTGGGCGAAACCGTATGCGAATATAAGCTGCATTATGACGATAATACCACCGTTACATTCCCCATCCGCAGACGCTATCAAATCAGCGAGTTTCAGGTAAAATGGGGAGAAAACAGCTTCGAGGCCGTTAAGCATATCAAACCGCGGACTATGCAAGCCAATAGCGATATGCCTCGTGGCGTATCCCCTTCGATTCCATGGGGACAAAGCCAGCTTCGCACCACATTCCAGGGATTCGGAGCTGTGATGCACCATTGGCTGTACGCGCTCAACAATCCGCATCCAGAGAAAAACCTGATCGGATTGACCATGCAGCCTATCGATGGAACTGCGCTCATATTCGGTATTACACGATCGGATCTGTCCAGCAACCCATTTAATTGGGAGCCCCGTAAAAAAGTGAGATATCAATCCGAGAGTGAAAACCCGGCATTAAATCCTTATGGCGACAATCCGAATATCCGCATCGATTTGGGTGAAGTGATCTCCGTATCACCTGCACTTCGCTACAATCATGCGACATGGCTTGATAATGCCAATCCTTCGCTGCCACATCCAGCGCTGAATGAATGGATTATCGAATATACCGCCCATCCAGAAGCTCGCTTGATCCTTGAGGACGGTCCTGTACGCGCTATTGAGCTGCACAAGCTGGAGGCACTGCCGGAATTCGAGCCGCTGGAGCCTGCCGTCCGCAGGGTCACCCTGCGTATCGTAGACTTGAAAAGCGGCAGTACTGTAGCCGCCAAACTTCACGTACATGGGGAGTCCGGCGAATATATAGCTCCCATCAACGGCCACCGTTTGCCCAATCCGCATTGGTTTGAAGATTACGGCGCCGAACATGTGCAAGGTCACCACTTCAGTGCATACGTCCCGGGAGCTGCCGAATTCAAGCTGCCGCTCGGCGATATTTATGTGGAGGTTACGAAAGGATTCGAAACCCGTCCGGTCCGTCAACGCTTCACCGTGACGGATACCACCGATACAATCGAAATCGGACTGGAGCGCGTATTGCCCTGGAGGCAGCGCGGTTGGGTTACTGCCGATACGCATGTTCATTTCCTGTCTCCCCTGACAGCGCTTCTGGAAGGCGAAGCGGAAGATGTCAACGTCATCAACTTGCTGACCAGTCAATGGGGAGAGATGTTCAGTAATCTTGGCGATTTTGACGGCAAAACGACAATAGGAAGCACCGAAAACGGAGGCAACGGAGAGTATTTGGTTCGAGTGGGGACCGAGAATCGCCAGCATATTCTAGGTCATATTTCTTTGCTAGGCTATGAGGGCAGCATGATACTGCCGCTCTGTACAGGCGGCCCGGATGAATCGCCGCTCGGTGATGCTCTGGAGGCCACTGTAACACAGTGGGCCCGGCAATGCCGTGAGCAAAACGGCTTAGCCGTGCTGCCTCATCTGCCGAATCCACGTGCAGAAGGAGCCGCCGCCATTGTTCTTGGAGAGATCGATGCCGTAGAGATGTGCTCCTTCGAGAACAAAGGAATCGATCCCTATTCGCTCTCGGACTGGTACCGTTACTTGAATTGCGGCTATCATGCGCCTGCGGTTGGTGGAACAGACAAGATGTCCCAGTCGACTGCAGTCGGGACGATCCGCACCTATGCTTTAATTAAGGATGCCCCTTTCACTTATGAAGCGTGGATGAAAGCAGTACGTCAAGGCGTTACCTTCGCTACCTACGGTCCGCTGCTCGAGTTCCGGATCAACGGTTATGAGATGGGCTCCATGATCCAACTGACCGATTCAGGTGGAACGGTTGACGTGGTTTGGGAAGTTTCTTCAGTTACTGTTCCTGTAACCAAGATTGAATTGGTTTGTAACGGCGAGTTGAAGGAAGTATATGCTGTCGATCCCAATAAAGGATCCTATGCGGGACATTGGTCGGTTCCTGTCAAGCAAAGCTGCTGGATCGCACTGCGTATAAGGGGGATGGATGCTGAGCACGGGGAAATCATCGCAGCCCATTCCAGTGCTGCGACTATTATCGTGGGTGGAAAAAAATGCTTTGATGCAAACGATGCCGTTACCATTCTGGAGCAGATCGAAGGCTCTACCGCTTATGTCAAGTCTCTGGCTACGAAAGCGGATGATCGAACCTTCAAGCATTTGCTCATGACGCTCACTTCCGCTCACCGTGCACTGCACAACCGAATGCATCAGCATGGTGTCATGCATCTTCACACACCGGCAGATGACCATCACCGGGAGCATCCCGTCCATGGTCAAGATCACGGCGGCCATAGCCATAGCCACTAACTCATAGGCTTATGGCAATGGCCAGGCAGAGTGCCGGGTTATTCCTCCCGGGCACTCAATATGCCCTCAGTTGGCCCGATGAAACGAACCTTGGTCCGTTCTTCGGTCACACTGACCCAATAAATGCTGCCGTTGCTTTGCTCAAAATACACCGGGCTGTCATGGGGCAGCCCGAGTATGGCAAGCAGCAGATGGTGGTTAAATCCACCATGGGCAAACAATGCCACGCGCTGGCCCATGAAACGCTCCAATAGCTCCTGCCATATGTCTGAGGCTCTCGCATGGCCTTTTTGAGAATTCTCATCGCCACTGCAATACCAGCCTTCCGCCTCTACATCATCGCGAAACTGTGTTTCCGGGTACAGCCGGTTCAACTCCGCCGCCGTAGGTCCCCGGTATACTCCTTTGTTTCTTACTTCGAACGTGTTTTTCCATATCTGGATCGGCAGCTTCAATGCTCTCGCCAGCGGTTGTGCCGTTTCGATCGCCCTGATCAAAGGACTGCTAATAAGCTGGTCAAATTTCCGGTCGGCCAAACATACGGCCACTCTGGCAGCCTGGCTGATGCCAAGCTCCGTCAATTCCCCATCCGGCACATCATGCGGTACGGTGTTTCCTATTGATTGGCCGTGTCGTATAATAAACAATTCCATTTCAGATCACTCCCGTTTATGAATTTACCTAACAGAACTAGACCGTTACTTGATCCCTGAAAAGGTGAAGGTGATACCCTGAATAAACACTTTTTGTTGCCATTCGGCTCCATATTGGGTTTTGAAGGATTGCTAACCAATCATGATCGTATACTGCGACTCCTCCGACAAGTAAAATAATGACCCTTGAAAGTCAGCCCAGCTGTGCATAAATTGAAATAAAGCTATCGTAAGCAGTGCCAGCTTCGTTAACGGAGCATGAACGAATATTAAGCTTAAGTTATTTTATTCATTAAGTTAATTATACTTGAACTCTATTCTGTTGTATACGTTTTCATTTTTACATTTTACAATAGTGCAGCTGCGCTCTGGACTCCGGTGTTTCTTATATCATAATGGCATCCTATTTAGTTCCGGTGTGATTTGTATCACATCCAATTAAATCGACTCCAGCTACAATAGCTTTATCCGATATATTCCATTGTTGCTATGTTTTATATTAAAAGGAGGCTCACGCGATGCAAATTGAAAAATTAAATCACCAGATCATTCCTGAAAACCCCGTTTCCAAGTTTTTGTTCAACAGCACCCAAGCGGGCTGGATATGGCTAATCGTTCGTCTATATGTCGGTTATGCCTGGGTTACTTCCGGTTGGAAGAAGGTAACGAGCGATGCATGGACAGGCGACAAAGCGGGCACCGCTCTCCAAAGCTTCATAAAGGGTGCACTCGCTAAAGCAGAGGCTGGCAAAGATGTTACAGACTGGTATGCGGGCTTCCTTGAAAGTGTGGTGCTTCCTAATGCCAAGGTATTCGGATTTATGGTTGCTTTTGGCGAATTACTGGTTGGGCTTGGGCTCATCTTAGGACTACTAACTGGAATTGCCGCTTTCTTCGGCGGATTTATGAATGCCAGCTTTTTGTTTGCAGGAACCTTAAGTACAAATCCGATTCTATTCATCCTTGCTACTTGGCTAGTGCTTGCATGGAAAAATGCCGGCTGGTATGGTTTGGACAGATGGGCGCTGCCTATTCTCGGGACCCCTTGGGGGCGAAAATCTCCGACGGATGATATAAAAACCAAACAGTTTTAATGGAGAGGACTTCTGATCCAAGTTTATCAGGAAAATGTCCCGTTAGTTACACCGTTGAATAGCATATTGGACCCTTTAACTGGAAATTCTCAAGCTAATTTCACCTATTTGTTCAAATATGCCAAGTATCAGATGGATTAGAGGGATGTTTTCCAGTTAGATGGATTCCTAGCGATATCCAAGACAGATTAGCGGGAGAATTTCCATCTACCGTATTTATTTCAGCAGTAGTGTCAAATCCTAGCCTCCCAGGAAAAGGCAGACTCCCCCGATAAGGGGCTGTCTCCCTCTTCTGCTGTCCTCCTCGTTTCGGTGGCACTCAGCCCTGGAGATAGCGGACATAAACGGCTATCCTTTACTACAAGTAGCCCTCATGAGTAGAGTCATATATGTGCAAAAGAACCTTCAGTACACCAACTATAACAGTTGGAACTGAAGGTTCTTTTCTTTTGCAGCCTAATAATAAGGGACTACTTAGCTGCTTTCATCCATTCCGGTTTAGAGAAGCCTTTGAACTGCTCGTCAATAATTTTTTCGAACTCTTTGGACTGAACCGTTTCTTTCAAATCCTTACCAAGCTGAGCATCCACATCTTTCGTGTTCACAACCAGCACGTTACGGTAATTTTCTGCCATGTTTTCCAGCTTCAAAGCGGAGGTTAAATCCATCTTAGCAGCAAGAGCGAAGTTCCCCGGTACTAAAGCCAGATCAGAGCTGTCCACTGTTCTTGGAAGCTGAGCGGCCTCAAGTGGTTTAATATTAAGCTTCTTTGGATTTTCGTCAATATCTTTCTCAGATGCTTTAGCCGGATCGATATCCTTTTTAATTTTTACAAGACCGATATCCTGAAGCAGAACTAATGAGCGAGCCAGGTTAGACGGATCATTCGAAATCGTTAAAGTGCTGCCTTCTTTGATTTCATCCAAGGATTTGAATTTTTTGGAATACAAGCCCATTGGCGCTGTCGGTACGCTGATAACTTCCTTTAGATCCAGGCTGTTGTCTGCAGCGAATTTCTTCAAATAAAGTACATGCTGGAACAGGTTAGCATTCAAGGAGCCGTTCGCAAGCGCTTTGTTAGGCTGAACGTAATCGTTGAACTCAACAACTTCGATAGTATAGCCTTTCTTCTCCATGATCGGCTTAACAGCTTTAGTTATCATATCGCTATAAGGACCTGCGGTTGCACCGATTTTCAACGCTTTTTTAGGCTCTTCTTTCGTCGGCGCCGTATTTCCTGCAGCGTTATTCGTTGTACCTGCTCCTGATTTGGTGCCGCATCCGGCTACAAATAATGAAAAGGCCAGTGTCAAAGCCATAATAATAAAAATGTTCTTTCTCATGATTTCAGACTCCCTCTTGATGTGTTTTTATTTGATCAACGTTTATCCACTTTGCGCGCAGCCCAATCACCAAGAAGCTGGATGATTTGGACTAGAACGATTAGTAAAATAACCGTTGTAAATAATACTTGATTGTCATAACGGTAATACCCAAAACGGATAGCTAAATCGCCAATGCCCCCACCGCCAACCGTACCGGCCATAGCCGAGAAGCCCAGCAGGCTGACAGCTGTAATCGTCAACCCGGAGATGATACCCGACTTGGCTTCAGGCAGCAGCACCTCGCGGATAATCAGCCACGGCTTAGCTCCCGCAGCGACTGCCGCTTCTATGACACCCTTGCTGACTTCCCTCAAGGAAGCTTCTACAAGCCGCGCGTAGAAAGGAATTGCAGCCACGGATAACGGCACCGCCGCGGCAGATGGACCAATGGTCGTTCCGAGAATCCATTGAGTGAACGGCAGCAGCAGTACTAATAAGATAAGGAACGGAATCGACCGGATTATGTTGGACAACACGCCTAACACCATGTTAACGAATCTATTTTCCGCAAATAAGCCCCTGTCGCTGATGAACAGCAATATTCCCAGAGGAATACCTATCACAATCGCTAGAATGAGCGACACACCGCACATATATAAGGTTTCATAGAACGCCTTAAGCATGTCCGGAAGCAATTTAATCAAAGCATTGTCACTCATTGGTTACGATCTCCTCCACACCGCAGGACTGGTCCACTAGAAACTTCAGCGCGTGCTCAATCTCTTGGATACCGCCCGTGACTTCCATAATAAACATCCCAAGGGGCTTGTCCCCGATATAATCGATTTTGCCATGGATGATGTTGGCCTTCACAGGAATAGCTTTAAGCATTTCATAAATAATAGCCTGTTCTGCTGCCTCATTCTTGAACAATATCTTCACAATTTTGCCGTTCGGATCCCGTTTATCCCACAGCTTCTGGGGCAGCTTGAACTCCAATGAGTTCTGAACGAATTCTTTGGTAAGCGGCTGTACCGGATTAGCAAAAATATCGTAAACCGATCCCTCTTCGACGATTCTTCCGTTATTCATAATAGCAACGTGATGGCATAAGTCCTTCACAACATCCATCTCATGAGTAATGAGGACAATGGTTAACCCTAGCGTTTGGTTGATCTCCCGGAGCAGCGTCAGTATCGATTGCGTTGTCATTGGATCGAGTGCAGAGGTCGGTTCATCACAGAGGAGTACCCGCGGATCATTCGCCAACGCCCGTGCAATCCCGACCCGCTGCTTCTGGCCTCCACTCAGCTGAGCGGGATAATTGTCAGCTTTGTCCGATAGCCCAACGAGCTGCAGCAGCTCTTGAACCCTCTTACCAATGACAGAGGCCGGCTTACCGGCCGCTTTCAATGCAAAGGCTACATTATCGAACACGGTCTTGCTGCTGATAAGATGAAAATGCTGAAAAATCATCCCGATCTTCTGCCTCGCGAGCCTCAGATCACCCGTGGAAAGAGACATCAAATTCACACCATCTACCAGCACCTCGCCGGAAGTAGGCCTCTCAAGCAAATTGATGCAACGGAGCACCGAGCTCTTACCCGCTCCACTGTACCCAACGATACCGTAAATTTCTCCTTTACGGACCGTCAAATTCACATTATCAACACCTATAACCGTTCCTTTTTTCGTTCTATACTCTTTATGTAAATGTTTCAGGTTGATCATGCATGTCCCTCCAAGATGATAAAAACGCCTTTTCCATTAGAAAAGGCATCACCTTCGTAGCTTACTTGTTGTTTATACAGAGAACTATATAATTATATATATCCCAGTCAGAAGCTTTAGTAATTGCAATAAATTCCAATTAATGGTTATTTAAACAAGAAAAATTCAAGCATTGAAGTACTGACAACACAACAAATCGTACTATTATAGTCGGATATTGTCAATGCAGTAAATGTATCCATTTATTGAACAGTGGTAATTTTTGTGTATCTTAATCTAGTATTTATATAATCTCCATATCCATGTAGTGGGTCGCCTCTGCAAGTTCAACCACTGAACCCATCGCATTAAGAGGATGCAGCTTTCCTTGATAAGCAAAGGATGCATTTCCGGTTTCTTCCGAAACGATGAGCACCAGCGCATCTGTCCTCTCCGTTAAACCTATCGCCGCACGATGTCGGGTCCCCATTTTTTTATCCTCTTCCACTAATAAAGCTGAAACCGGCAGGATATTGGCCGCTGAAATTATCCGGTCCGACTTAATCCATACAGCCCCGTCATGCAGCCGATTTCCAGGATAAAAGATAGACTCCAACAGCGAATGACTCAAGGTCCCTTCTATTGAAATGCCGGAGTGGATGAAGGCGTTCAGGTTATCTTTTCTCTGAATGACGATCAGCGCACCATGCCGACGCTCGGATAAATGCCGAATACTTATGGCGAGCTCTGAGTAGCTGCTTGTAAAAGACGACAGGTAGCATTGCAGATAGAACGAAGCCGCTAAAGACTCCACTGTATTGAAGGCTTCCCTGACTTTTTCAAATTCGTTCAAAAGACAATGAGCCTCTGCATCCAAAAGCTGTAAGCTATGCTCTATTTCAGCTGCAATATAGTTCAAATGCTGTTTTAGCTGGTCTTTCATAGGAGATACATCACAATTTGTGGATTGCATCCATAGCACCTCAACTTCTTCAGAATTCATAAAAATTACCTATAGCCATAATATGTACATCTATCCAAAATTGTATGAAAAAAGATAGAGCGGCCTGCGGTATGCTACAACTAATTACGTTAAAAGTTAACTGGATTTATATTTAATGCTTACGGTCAGGAATAGCAAACTTAAAGATGGCTTCATGACCAAAACAAATAGGACACCTCATTAAATGGGTGTCCCTACTATAGTACAGCACAGTGACGGTCTCACTTCTGCTTACTTAATCTTCTTTCAGCTGCGTGGTCGAAGCGATTCCATCGATACCTTTTTCCACATCAACAATCTTGGCATCAATCTCAATTATTTCCTGATCTCCATGATCGAGTTTACCGAACCACTCTTCCATTTTGTTAAGCGCCTTTTGCTTCACATCTTTATCCAAATGGGTTGCAATCGTACCGAGCACAAAGAGCAATGCAGCCAAATCATCTCCATAACCGACAACCGGAATAAAGTCGGGAACCAGGTCAATGGGAAGTATCAAGTACCCAAGTGCCCCGTATATTTTCATTTTGTCTTTTCGAGGCACATTAGGATTTTCAATCGCATAAAAGGCAAGAAGAGCACTATATACAACCTTTTTCCCCGCTTCAACAGCATGCTTCTTTAGCTTCTCCCAGAAAGAATTCTCGGAATAGTTGTTCTCGTAGTTACTCATGTCCGCATCGCTCCTTTTCATCGGTTATAAATAAAAAACTCAGCACCCTACCCTTACTTTAAACTCCACCCTCTAGCTAGTAATGCAAATTCCAACAACCAATCCAATTACGGACTTCAATCCGGGTCCATATCCATGCTTAAAAGCTTCACTTATTAATTCCTTCGACAATTTTTTCTATACTCCTCCTTATAATAGAAACAATGACGTACCACTCTAGGACGGACCATAAAGCCGCTGGTCATAGACCAGCGGCTGGAAGTAACCCTATAACGAAGATTAATAAATTAATATTTGCGTAAATAAATTAGTACAGGGTTAACGATGATTGGTGATACCGAGTCCCCCATCATCAAGCCATCAATACTGATATCGTAATCGTGACCTGACTGAAAAAATTCCAGTGTTTTGATTATTAAGGAAGATCCACTGACACTTTTGTATACGGCCCCTGTTATCGTCCCATTTGGAGAATAATCCGCTGTTGATACATATAGTTTCGGTTGAAAAGAGCTTAGTTGGATATTGAAGTCAATAATCAGATAAGGACCTGCCTGTTTCAGAATATATGGATTATCTAGTTCATTAATCCTCAATGAATCATCCAGAAATGCTTGATACACTGCTCCTTGGACCGATGCTGTACTCGACATGCTGACTTTATACACGTTAAGTGTAACCGAAGGTGTAGCAAGCACCGTCACCACCCTCGGTAAACTCCACCTTTTCCCTGATGCTTGTGCTTTTATTTGGATGAGTGTTCCAGGCTTCAATTCCATATTGCTATTTAGCGACAAAGAATATTGACCCTTCCAATCGCTGTACGCCCCCAACACTCCATAACTCGGTATATCTATTGAGATATAGGCATTAGGCTCGCTGACCCCCTGCAGCAAGCTACTTGACGTGTATACACTGCCTGTGACGGTTGGGATCGTTGTTTCCGGTATGGCTGTAACTATTAATTCCAAACCATTACTCTTCATTTTGCCATAAGCATCCGCTGTAAGTATCACGTATTGATTTGGCATTACCCGTGAAGGTAAATAAAAGCTAAAAGCATAACTCCCCTGAGCATCCGCATCTGTTCTTGCAATCAAATCTTGATTGTCTTTTGTCCTTAGCTCTACTATGGAATAAGGCTCCGCTCGTCCAGACAACGAACTATTCGTCTGTTCGTAAACGACTCCCTTCACCGTAGGAGTTGAGGTTGTTCCTTCTACCGGGAGCACTGGCACTAGGATGGGATCACTAGGCTTGTAGTACGTCTCATAGGCTGTCAAGTTCAATATTTGTCCAGAAGTAAGCCAGTTCGACGAGAAAATGAACGTGAAGCTTCCGTTCACACTTCGTGAAGCAATGTAGCCTCCGCTTGCATCAGTTAGACGCAATTCAGCCGGGACACTCATATAACCGCGTATCACGCCGCCATCTGCATATACATTAGATATTACACCAGTCGGCTTGGGCAGCTGTGGCTTGCCCAACACTATCAAATGAATAGGGCTGCTTACAGCTTTCCCGGCAGCATCAGCTGTCAGAGTCAGCTTCTCGCCTTCACGTAAACTATACGAATCTGTGTACAAAGTGAAAGAACCATTACCACCAGCATACGTAGAATTGCTTATTTTGCCATTTTCTTTTTTGAGTACTACCAGCGACCCCGGCTCCGCCCAACCATAAAGATAGTTTGAAACTTCCGCGTATACATTCCCCGAAACGAAAGGTATTCCTGTTATTCCCTGCACAGGTAATACCTTCAGATATACTGGATTACTAAGGCTTTTGTCGTCTTCTTTGGCAACTAGCTGGAGAACCTCGCCTTCTACAAAAGTATAGGACATCAGGTTCATCGAATACTGATAGCTATCAGACCCTGTAACATTATCATATACCAAGTAGCTGTTACCCCAGGCTACTTGAGTACCGTCATTTTTTTTCAGCCAAAGGTTTGCATACCCCTTCGTCCTTCCTTCCAGCCAACCGCCGTCTGTATACACATTTGATGTCACCGTAGGTGCAGATGTTTGCGGCGCAAGAGCAACGGTAATAAGAAGGGGGTCGCTTTCAGCCTTTCCATATGCATCTGAAGTTAAATATAAAACTTCTCCAGCTACCAGATTCCAGTTACTTCCGTTCATATAATAAGCAAAGTACCCGTCATATCCTGCTGTAGTGGAGTAGATCACTGCGCCATTGGACCGTTTTATTTCAATCTTGGTATCAGGTTCCCCATAACCATAGATAAAGCTAGCAACTGTATCATAAATTTTACCATTCATAGTCGGCGTACCGGTTTTACCTTGAAGCGGACGAACCGTAATATAGACTGGATCGCTCTCTTTTTTCCCGATTTCAGTCGCGGTAACAATAAGCTGTTCACCAATAACAAGTTTGGTTACCTCAAGGTAAACAGTACTATTACCTCCCCAAAGATCCCATAGGATCGTTCCATCCGCCTTTTTCACCGTAACTTTCGAATAATTCTCTACCGTGAAGATCAACAGTCCTTGATCGATATAAACCGTAGAGGTCACGCTAGGCTTCGCTGTCTTTGCTGCCGCTTGAACCTGAATAAGCTTGGGTTCGCTTTTTGCCATACCAGGTGCATCAGAAATTAAACGCAAAGTTTCTCCCGCAACCAGAGACTTTTGAATAGTCATGGTGTAGATGCCTCGTTCATCCGCATTCCCGGTGCCCATACTTTCCCCATTACTACGAGTCAGGATTAGTACAGAATAAGGTAATGTCTGACCAGATAAGGTGCTGCTGCCTGGAGGAAGGTCATACAAAGTACTGCTCACCGAAGGTACAGGTGTTTGTCCCGAAATCGGGAGTACTTGCAGGTAGACTGGATCGCTTTCCCTCATTCCTGCCGATTGTACAGTAACCTTCAAAATTTCCCCGGCTATAGATTCTGCGGCAAAGCTTAATTTCAGAGACCCCCATATGTCAGACTGAAAGAAGATCGTGCCATCCTCTCTTGTGAGACGTAAAGTGCCATATGTATAAACATTGTAAATACTTAGCCCCACGCCATCGGCATATACAGAGCCTGTAACCTTAGGTGTCGGAGTCTGTCCCATAGATGATAATACGATTACAGGAACCGCGTCACTGATTTGTTTTCCAAACGCCTCCAAAGCCACCTGAAGGACTTCTCCAGCCTTGAACGACTGTTTATAAAAGAACGTTTCGGACAAGCCCTTAAACGTCGATCCTCGACTCACTACTGTACCGTCAGATCTCGTTATTACGATAAAACCATCCTCAGCATTGTTGATTTTGATGGAATTAGAACCCTCGTAAAATGGACTTACCAAAGGCCTAGTGCTCTTCCCTTGAACGGGCTTCACCTTGAATACAACCTTCTCACTTTCCGCCTTCCCTGGCGCTATCGCACTCACCATTACACTCTCACCGGCGCTAAAGCCATTGGCGTTTGTAATAACGGCGCTAAAATCGATCTTATTATATTGGGATTGCATGAAGATTCCCGAACCACTGCGGAAATAAATGTCCGAAAGCTCATCCGCCTCCCCTGACAAAACTCCCCCATTAGTGTAAACCGCTCCGCTAACATTGGGCGCTTTAGTTAGACCGGTTAACGCACTAACCGTGACAGACGTTTGCTCGCTTTCCGTCTTCCCGTAGGCATCTGCCGTAAAAATCAACTTTTCTCCAGCTTTGACGTTCATAGTATCAGGGTGCCAATCAAACATCCCGCTCCGCGATGAAGTGGCTTGTGCAACCAGTGATCCATCCTGCTTACGAATCTTCACTTTAGAGTAAGGCTCTGTATAACCGGATAAATAATCAGTGTTCTCGTAAACTACCTTAGCAACAACTGGAGCTGAAGTTTTCCCGTTAACAGGTTGAACTGTGAGTACTAGCGGTTCACTTGGCGCTTTCCCTGGTTGGCGAACATAGAGATTAATCTTTTTATTTGCCATGAATTCTTGATCGAGGGAAAAATATAGAGCCCCCGTTTTCAATTCATTCCAATTGACGGTTTGCCCGTTTTCGTTCTGCATCAGCATAATGCTGCCCAAAGGGCCTGCTATTTCGAACGCGCCGCCATCGGTATAAAGCTTTCCTGTCAGTGTTGGCTGCGGGGTTTGGACTGATGAGGCCGCCACTGCGATAGGCAACGGGTTGCTTTCCGGAAGATCCGGAAGTTTGGCTGTAATCGAGATGCTTTCATTGGATTTCAACCACAGTTCTTTCTGTAAGTTCAATGTAAAATGGCCTTCTCCATCCGCATCCGCCGCTGCTAATATCTCAGATTGGCCATTTCGCGCAACAACATGAGCACCAGGAGAAGAATTGCCCTTTATCGGCATACCATCATTCAAAACACTGCCCACAATACTTGGAGAATCCGTGAGATTTGTCGGCTTTGCAGGCTCCCTGATAAGGATTTGTCCTACAGATATAGATTGCTCTTTAGTCCCGGCTGCAGCGACAACCTCAAAACTCCAATTCCCGGGTTCCATTCCCGTTTCAGTTTGCAGAGTGAAGGTTCCGTCTGAGGCCATCACAATGCCGGCATCGCGCGAATAGTTCCTCTTCAAGCCTGATGGCGAGACAAGCCTTACATGAATGTTATCCGCGAAGCTGGAATTCCCGTTCATATAGATACTTTTATCACCCAACGAACCATATTCCTTAATGTCCACATAGACTACTGTTATTTGCACTATATTTGTGACCACAAGTCCCTGCGGATCACTTACTTTAGCCGTGACGCTTGCCGTCCCTCCCTTAACAGGGTGAAGATAAAGCATCCTGCCTGTTACCGTAGCTTTCACGATGTCTTCATGATCCGAGCTAGCCGCAATAACCGACAAGGAGCCCTGCTCCGGGTCAGTAGCAAGCTGATTTCCTTCCAAAACCATATCTGCATGATTGTTAAAAATGTATTGACGCTCCAGCACTCTAGCTATTGGAGCTTGATTGAGTGAAATTACAATTAAATGGAACTGTTTGACTGTAGTTAGATCCTTCTTTACTATAGTCGCAGTCAGCGTAACCTTCTGGTTAGACTGATCAGCTGCCGGCCGATGAACGACTCCAATTGGACTAAGAACAGCTTCATCATTGGAACTCCAACTAATCGTTGTTCCGGCTGCCCCCATTAATGGAAGCTTAAGAGTTTCTATCACGTATTCCGCAGAATCAGCTCCCGTAAAACCAACAGAAAGCTGTTCAGTTGCATATTTCAAAGCTGCTTCCTTAATCATATTCTCAGCTCGAACTAACCTGTCAGT
This sequence comes from Paenibacillus sp. GCM10027630, assembly GCF_042676305.1. Taxonomy (NCBI): domain Bacteria; kingdom Bacillati; phylum Bacillota; class Bacilli; order Caryophanales; family Paenibacillaceae; genus Paenibacillus; species Paenibacillus sp. GCM10027630. The sequence goes on from NZ_JBHTGY010000021.1 coordinate 154,888, forward strand.
AGGTACCTCAAGTTCCGTTCCTCCCAGGGAAACAACGGTATTCACCAATCTGCGTGCAGCTTCAATCTCTTCTTCAATCGCTGCGGAATAATCCGTTGCTAGCTTCAAAGCCTGGATTGCAATCCGGGCTCTTTCTAAAGCCTTGGCACGAAGCTTAGCCAATACATCACCGGGTGCATCAATTTTCACACCGCTCACCGACTCCAAAGGTACAGAAGCTATTGCATCCCAGTCCCCTGCAAGCTTTATATCTGCATTCAACATAATTTTACTCGCCTTAGTCCCAGCGTTTAAGGATAGCTGGACTCCTTGGGCTCCTCGAGAAACGATAACCTGCTCGAATTCACCCGTCAACTCGACTTGTTGGTCCGGCATGGTCGTCTCAACTTCAATCGTCCCAAGACTCCCCGTTCCTTGAATTGCTTCTAATTTAACTTTCGTGCCAATCTTTGTTTTCTTTACTTGGGTACTGCCATTTGTCGTAATTCTAACGGGTTCCGATTGATTAGCCGTATTAACCGTCATTTCTTCTGTAACATTTACTTTATCCAGCTTCACCGTATGAGAGGCTCCGGACTTCACTGCCAGATTGGTTGCTTGAATGTTACGGAGGGTTACACTGCCTGTGGCGCCCGGATCCAGAGTAAGCGTTCCTTCAACGATTGCTTGTCCAGACTCTGGACCAAAAGTAACACCATTATTCTGAATAATATCCTGAGCATTAATTTGGAGATCTCCCTTATAGGAGCCTGCATGATTTAATACATCCGATGCAAGGGATTTACCAGTAAAGCTTTTACCTGTTTGAATTCCATTATAAGACAGCTTATAGACTTGCCCTGCTGTTTGCGTACTGGTGGTTAGTACCACGATGTTGCCCGGATTTATTTTCAATTGAGCAGAGCTTACGATTAGTTGATTATCCAATGTAAACTGCTCACTCGACACAGACGTTACTGCTATATTAAAGGTTACTTCCACAGTAGAGCTTGTGATTGCGTTCACGGATGCAACTACAGGTGCTGTGATGGTCCCGGTTGTATTTCCACCACCTCCACCGCCGCCACCGCCGCCGCCACCGCCGCCTCCCCCTCCACCTGTTAATACAGGCGTTGGCTCATTTGGTTTCTCTGGCGGCAGAGCTGCTAAGGTTTGGACTCTATTCTTATACACATCTTTATTTTCAATAAACTCATAAGCTAGACGAGCCAATGCCTGTCGATCCGCTCTGGCCTTGGGCGCAAAAAGCAGCTTCCCCCCAGCAGCTTCTACACCATTAATGAAGCCGATCTTGAAGCCAAGCGCAACATGGGGATGAGCCCAAGCCGCTATGTCGTCTGCATCAGCAAACGGAATGTCCAGCGCGAGCTTCTTCGCCGTCTCTTCCATCTGAAACGCTCGAATGAAGAAGACGACAAGCTCTTGCCGTGTCACTTCTTGGTCCGGTGCAAAGCTTGAAGCAGATATCCCTTGAGTGATTCCCGCTTTAACCAAGGCACCGATATAGCCCTTATGCCATGCATTAGACGGCACATCGATAAATGCATCCGCAGCTGCCGGATCTTCCTTTAGATTAAGAGCCATGGCGACAATTTTAGCAAGCTCGGCTCTTGTCATTTCCTTCTGTGGAGCAAAGGTTCCGTCTCCATAACCTGAAACGATTCCTGACTTGGTCAGCGCTTCAATTTCTTTTGCCGCATATGAGGCCCCTATATCCGTAAGTCCGGGCGCAGAGTCTGCATACACTTCTTGTGCCGCTCCCCATATACCGCCCCATCCGCCAAATATAGCAGAAAAGAGCATGGTAAAAACCAACAGCTTGGACACCTCCGGAACGACTCGCTTCCATTGTGCCAAGAAGTTTGCTGCCTTTAATTTAATGGACACTCTCTTGCCTCCCGATACCATAATTTACAAATAAAAGCAGTCTCCATTATACAGCATTTTCTTTACTAATAGTTACATTTTTCCTATTTTTATGGCATTTTTTTGGTGCTTTTGACATAGAAAAAACGGAGGTGTTTGGGGAGGTTACGAATATTCAGTCTGAGAACACAAAAAAACCTGGCCGATGGCCAGGTCCTTGGTGTACCCTTTACTTTTGTGCGTGGGGAGGGATGAATGTGGGCAAACCCAGATTCGTTGTTTTACTGTAAAATTTCATGCTTTCTCAACCAAAAAAAATCCGTGAATCATCACGGATTTTTTTGGTTTCTATTAAGCAGATGATGGGAATCGAACCCACGCCACCAGCTTGGGAAGCTGAAGTTCTGCCATTGAACTACATCTGCAAAAAATGGTCGGGACGACACGATTTGAACATGCGACCCCCTGGTCCCAAACCAGGTGCTCTACCAAGCTGAGCTACGTCCCGTAATTCTATGTGCAGGGGACATCAACTCCCCACGGTTGACTACTAGTCCTAAGATTGGAGGAGCTAGAAAGTATTGCCGTTCCGCTAAATCAGCGACAAATACCAATATATCAGGCTTCTTTATGAAATGCAAATGTTTTTCATGAAGTATTGCGGGCCATTGTACCCACAGTCTATTAAATTCGTAAAACCACAGATTACAATGGCCACAATCCTGCTTTACCGATTCATCCCTTAACCTCTGATCTTGTAAACTTCAGGGTTTACAAGATTTCTTATCCTCTCGCCACTTAATCCCGTAAGGATATGGTGAGCAGTCAATTCGGCCATTTCCATCCTGGTAGCTACAGTAGCGCTTCCTATATGCGGCAGCAGCACTACATTATCAAGACCGATCAAAGGATGGTCCGCACGAATCGGCTCGACTTCAAACACATCCAAACCGGCTCCCCAAATTTGGCGGTCTTTTAATGCAGTAATAAGCGCGGCTTCATCAACGTTGCTTCCTCTGGAGGTATTAATCAAAATAGCGGTTGGTTTCATTAGCGAAAGCTCTCTTTTGCCTATCATCTTACGCGTTTCCTGAGTGGCTGGAGCCAGCATCACTACAAAATCAGAAGCTTGAAGCAAGCTATCCAGCGAGCTGTATTCGACACCCAGCTCCCGCTCCATATCTTCTCTTCGTCTTCTGTTATGATATAGAATTCGCATACCGAAGCCGGCAGCCCTTCTGGCCACTCCTTTTCCAATTCCACCCATGCCGATAATGCCGATTGTGGAGTTGTAAACATTTTGCCCGGTCAAAAGCATGGGCCCCCAGCCTCTCCAGCTGTCTTTCTTGATGAAGCTCATGGCCTCCACTACTTTTCGCGCAGTTGAAAGCAAGAGCGCAAACGTCAAATCTGCCACTGCTTCCGACAGAACATCGGGCGTATGCCCTACAAGTATCCCTCTTGCGGTTGCTTCCTCAATATCTATGTTGTCGTAACCAACCGCCATCGTGCTGACAACCTTCAGCTTGGGAGCCGCTTGAAATACATGTTTATCTATCCGATCCGATACATTGGTGAACAAAGCATCGGCATCCTTTACTTGTTCTAGCAGCAGCTCATAAGGAATCGGCACATTTTCTTCTGGCCACATATAGGTGGTGTAATTCGCGTCCAGCTTTTGCTTAACGCTTTCCGGAATACGTCTCGTTATGACAACCTTCATGAAATCCTCTCCCGAAAATTAGTAGGCCTTTTCAAGCAAATCAATGAAGCCTCCTACAGTTGCTGCGCGCGGGTTGTTTCGAATTAACCGTTCGATTTGTATCGCTTTTTCCGCGATTTCAGGCAGCTGCTCCCTCGTAATCCCAATCGAATGAAGTCGAGTCGGCAATCCAATCTGCTGCAAAATATCGATGATATGGGAGACGACCAGTTGGATCTTGTCCGATGCCGGTTGGAGATTATAAGCAGGAATATGCATGGCTTGAGCCAGCTTATCGATTTTCTCCCCCGTAGTACGGGCATTGTAGCTGATGACATACGGCAGCAGAAGGCCTGTTACTTCTCCATGAGGTGATTTGGATAATCCACCTATCGGGTAGGCCAACGCATGAGCCGCAGCCGTACCCGCATTTGAAAATGCCAATCCGGCTAGCAAGCTGCCCAACAGCATGTTAGAACGTGCTTCCAGGTTAGTCCCTTGTTGGACAGCAGTTACCAGATTTTTGGAAATGAGATCAATCGCTTGCAAAGCTAAGGTGTCGCTTATCGGAGCCGAGCCTTGAAATAAAATGTCGCCTTCTGCCTGGATATATTTAAAATCCTTGGCCAGGTAAGCTTCAATCGCATGAGCCAAAGCATCAATGCCTGAGCACGCAGTTACATAGGGAGGCAGCTGCATGGTCAGCTCGGGATCCAATAAAGCAACCGCCGGTCTCAAATAATTGTTGGAAATCCCAACTTTAATGTTATTAACCGTATCCGTTACGACAGCTACCGATGTCACTTCAGACCCTGTGCCTGCCGTTGTAGGTATAGCTATCAAGGGAGCAATCGCAGATGGAATAGCGTTCTCGCCAAAATAATCCTGCGGCTGTCCGCCATGCGCTACAAGGAGGGCAACGACTTTGGCCAAATCAATGCTGCTTCCTCCACCCAGCCCGATGATGACATCCGCATTAATTTCCTTTTTGGCATATTCATAGCATTCCAGCACTTTCGAAACCGGAGGTTCCGGAGTCGTTCCGTCAAACACTTTAACCTGGAATTTATCTTTCTCCAAAATATCCAAAACCGTATGCAGTATGCCGGATTGAACGATTCCCTTATCGGTAATGAGGAATATATTACGGGCATTCATGTTTTTCAAAAGCTCGCCTAGTTTATGAATGGCACCATTGCCGAATATAATTTTCCCTGATGGGAAATAAGACCATGTATCCCTCATATGCTGATCATCTCTCTTCGACTAAATATCAAAAACAACTAATTTTTCATTCGTCATTTCTTGAATGGCATACTTCGGACCTTCTTTTCCATATCCGCTATCCTTTACACCGCCATATGGCATTATATCGGCTCGAAACGTCGACACATCATTGATAATAACGCCACCGAACTCCAATTCCTTGGCTGCCTTGAAGGCTATTTGAAGATCCGATGTAAAAATACCAGCCTGCAGTCCGTAATTGGAATCATTCGCTGCATTCAAAGCTTCACTAATGTCGCTATAGGGAGTAATGCAAACTACGGGTGCAAAAACCTCCTGGCACATCACCTTCATCGAAGCCAGCGTATTGGTCATAATGGTTGGGTATAGAATGGCGCCCTTCCGATGGCCTCCATAAGCGATCGTCGCCCCCTGTTGAACAGCTTCTTGAATCCACAGTTCGGCTCGCTCTGCTTCTTTCTCGGAAATCATCGGGCCAATATCGGTTTCATCAAGCTCGGGGTCGCCCACTCTTAGCTTCGATGCGGTTTCAATTGACTTTTCAACAAAAGCTGCATATACGTCTTGATGCACATAAATTCTTTGTACGGAAATGCATGCTTGCCCGGCGTTGGTAAAGCCCTTACTCACACATAATTGGGCGGCTCTAGCTAAATCCGGCGCATCTTTGTGAACAATATTCGGCGAGTTGCTTCCAAGCTCCAAGGTCACCTTGCGGATACCGGAGGATGCTTTAATCTGCTTGCCAACCTCCGTACTACCGGTAAAGGTATACATCGCTATGCGGGCATCCTCTAATAAATATTGCCCAATCTCTCTTCCAGGACCGTTTACGATATTTAAAAAGCCTGGCGGAAGGCCTGCCTCCAACAAAATGGCTGCCATTTGGGCGGCAATCTGCGGTGTTACGCCTGCCGGCTTTAATATAACCGTATTGCCTGCAGCAAGTGCAGGCGCAACTTTATGAGCTACTAAATTAAAAGGGAAATTGAACGGCGTTATTGCGCACAGGACACCTACAGGCACACGTAAAGTAAAGGCGATTTTGTTGTCGCTGCCTGGCTGCCCTTGAACAGGGACTTCATGCCCTTGCAGTCTCTTCGCCTCCTCAGCAGAAGCGATGAATGTCTGAATCCCCCGCTCAATCTCCATGCTGGCGTCTTTTAGCACCTTGCCGCCTTCCCGAACAATCGTCAGAGCAAGCTCTTTTTTCCGCTGTTTAAACAGTTCGGCCGCTTTCATTAAAATCTCATACCTTTGATAAGGTGTCAGCTTCGTTGTTTTGAACGTTTCCAAAGCATTGCCAATCGCATGACTAACATCCTCCGGGGATGACTTGGTCACTTTAACAATCACATCTCCGGTATATTTATTGAGAACATCAAACGTTTCTGAGCCGATTATCCATTGCCCGTTAACCAAATTCCCTAACGCTTCCACTGTATGTTTAGACATTCTCCAGCTCCTCCCCCATGTAAAGGAACACCCCGGTTGCCCGCCGAGGTATTCTTCTCTCCAACCTTCTAATCCACCCGATATTTCTCAACGTACTCTTCATCTACTTCCGTTCCCATTCCCGGTACATCCGGAAGCAGCACTTCCCCGTCCACCATGGTTAGCCGAGTTTTCAGCAGGCCATCCTCTTTTTTCAGGCTGCCGCTTTCCAGGAAGATCGCGTTAGGCAGAACGCACAGCATATTCACATTTGCCGGTCCGCCGCCATGGCTTGCGATATGATGTCCAGCCACATCGGTAATAGCTCCGATTTCCAGCCATTCCGTAGGTCCTCCGGCTCTCCGGTTATCCGGTTGGTAGATTGAGGCAGCTCCGGCTTGAACTGCATCGTAGAATTGGAATTTGGAATAAAAGTTTTCTCCAATGGCTATCGGGATATCCAACGCGTGGGCCAATCTTGCAGAGCTTTCCTTATGCTGTGGAATCAACGGCTCCTCAAACCATCGGACACCCAGCTGCTCATAAGCTCTCCCCCGACGAAGCGCTTCTTTCTCATCAAATCCCTGATTCGCGTCAACCATAATTTTAATGTCAGGCCCTACTTCTCTTTGCGCTAATTTGATCCGTTCGATATCATTCTCCAAAGAATATTTACCTACTTTAAGTTTAATGGCCTTAAATCCTTCTTCCACGGTTTCGATGCATTTTGCGACATATTCCTTTTCTGTATCGACATACCATCCAGCCATGCAATAAGCAGGAATACGGTCACGAACAGCGCCTAAAACCTTCGCAGTCGGCAGATTGGCTTTTTTTCCAATAATATCCCACAGCGCAATATCTATTGCTGAAATAGCGAAATGCGAGAAGCCTTCTGCACCGTGATAGTCAGCGATACTCCACAGCTTCTTGCGGATTTGACGAGTAAAATGAGGATCTTCCCCAATGAGATGCGGCCCCAGCTCTGATTCCAGCATCAGCTTCAATATCGCTCCGCTTGCTTTTCCTCTACCGAAAAAACTCGATCCATACCCTATAATCCCTTCGTCCGTATGGATCTTGGTTACTACTCGAGTGCCTGCATCATAAGTGTGCAGTGCGTCCTTCATCGGATTTTTAACTTCCGTTACAATAATTACAGCTTCCAGCTTCGTGATTTTCATGAATAAACCTCCAATGAATTTAGTTTCATTACTAGCCTTTGATCCCTGAAGTGGCGATGCCTTCAATAATGTACCGTTGACAAAAGACATAAAACAATAAAACGGGCAACTCAGCTATAAAGGCTCCTGCCATCATAAGATGCCAGTGAGTAGTAAACTCTCCTTGGAACGTACGCAAACCGACTTGAATCGGCTGTAGATCTACAGAATCGATAACAATGAGCGGCCATAGAAATGAATTCCATTCGCCCAGGAAAAGAAATATGCCCAAAGTTACAAATGCAGGCTTAGCCAACGGAATCATAATGTTCCAGTAAATTCTGAACCGGCTGCACCCATCAATTCTTGCCGCTTCCTCAAGCTCAACAGGGACTGAGAGGAAAAATTGCCTTAACATAAACACCCCGAAAGCCGTAAATAATTGGGGAAAAATCAATGCGTTATACGTATTCAACCAACCGAATTCCTTCATAATCAAAAAGTTGGGAATCATCGTTACCTGCTGCGGTATCATCATTGTTGTCAAGAAGCATAGAAAGAGAGTGCTTTTCCCTTTAAAATTCAGTCGTGCAAACGCATAAGCTGCCAGGGAAGAAACCAAAATCGCCAATATCGTCACTGAAATAGCAACAAAAAAGGAATTTAAAATAAACCGTCCCATCGGAATGCTTTGAAAAACTTCTACGTAATTGCTAAATCGGAATGTCTCAGGAATCCAGCGAATCGGAATTTCGCTTACTTCATCCAAATTTTTCAAAGAAGAGGATACCATCCAAATAAAAGGGAGGATCATTATTCCGGAAAAAGTAATTAGAATGGCGTACGTTATCAAATCGGTAATCCGCTGCAGGGTCGACCTTTTCAGGGCGATGGACGCTTTTGCCGTAGATTGGACAGTTTCCATGGATTATGCGGCCTCCCTTCGGTGATTGACATAGGACTGAATCATAGTAACGATTAAAAGAATAAGGAATAAAACCCAAGCAATAGCCGAAGCATAGCCCATATTGAAATATTTGAATCCCTGCTGATAGATGTATAAAACCAACGTGTTTGTCGAAGCACCGGGACCGCCTTCCGTCATGATCAGCGCATATCCAAACACTTGAAAAGAGTGGATAATCGAAATCACCGTTATAAAAAAGGTAGTAGGCCGCAACAAAGGAAGCGTAATTTTCCAAAACATATTCCACTTGCTCGATCCGTCAATTTCAGCCGCTTCATATAATTCCTTGGGCACATTTTGCAAGCCTGCCAGAAAAATAACCATATTGTAGCCAATCGTTTTCCAAATCGTTACAATGATGATCGAAGGTAAAGCCCAAGTGGTGCTGGTTAGCCAGGTAGGAGGATTCTGAACGCCCATTTCCCTCAATAACACATTAATTAAACCGACATCAGGGTTGTACAGCCACTTCCAGACCAGCGAAATAGCTACTGTCGAAGTCATTACAGGGAGGAAATACACCGTTCTCCACAAGGCAATCCCGAGTATTTTTTGATTTAACAATAAGGCGGCTGCCAATCCCAGTGCGATGCTTAACGGAACAACTCCGACCGCATACCAGAATGTATTTTCCAGGGCAATCCAAAATATTTTATCCTCCGTAAAAATCTTGATAAAGTTCCCAAAACCAATAAATTTCGGACTCGACAAGGTGTTCCATTCATAGAAGGAAATAACAAGGGATGTCACCAACGGAACTGCAGTGAAAATACCGAATCCGATTATCGCCGGCAACAAAAAGTAATAGGCTACCATCGTGTCATTTAACAAAAATTTCCTCGACATGCTGCATTCCCCTCAATATTTATTTATGAAACCGGACAAGAAGGGGCTTCAATCCTCATCCGGTCACCTTACGCCCTCTTAGATCCATACACAGAACATGACCCAATTTAGACTACTTAGGCATTATTGCGTTAACTTCATTCTCAATGAGCTTCAGCGATTCATCGATCTTACCGTTCTTATCAAGGAAATAAAGACCCAAATATTTTTTAATTATAGTATCGGTTTGCGTCCATATCGGATTGGTAGGCTTTACACCGGAATGATCGGTATAGCTCTCCAATGCGACTTTACGGTCCACTTTGAATTTATCGCCTGGCAAATACTTTTTCTCATCGTTCAGTATGGACTTTCTGACAGGAGCGGAGAATCCGGTGCTGATCAGAATCTCCTGACCTTTTGGCCCGTTAATAAACTTGGCTAGTTCCCAGGCCGCTTCTTTGTTTTTGCTCGCCTTCGGTATCGCTAAGCTTGTAGGAGACAAAGCACCTAGACGGTTTTTGGGTCCCATCGGGAACAAAGCAAGGTTCCATTCGAACTTAGCCTTTTGCATAGTTGCAATAAAGGATCCCGCATCAAAATGCATGGCTATTTTTTCATTCATAAATAAGGACTGCGGAGTTCCATTTGTATAAACGCTCGGGTTTGGCGCAATTTGATGAACATAGATAAGGTCATGTAAATACTGGAGTGCCTTTCTGCTTTCAGGCGAGTTAAAAATAAATTTTTTCCCGTCCTGGCTGAAATAATCACCGCCCGCTTGCCAAATGTAGCTTGCGCTTATGTCCGATATTTCCCCTTGAAAGCCAATCGCGTACACTTTCTTGTTCGGATCGGTGCTATTGTTCGTCAGCTTTTTTCCTTGCTCAATTAATGTATCCCATGTCCAGCTACTATCCGGGTATTTTACGCCGGCCTCGTCAAAAATCCGCTTATTGTAAAAGATCGTTCTGCCCGCTGAGTTCCGAGGCAAAGCCCATATCTCACCGTTATATTCCATCGCTTTCATCAATCTCTCAAAGTTGTCGCCGAAATTTTCCTTATCCCATTCACCTTTAATCCATTTGGTTTGTGGCTCCAATACTCCGGCGGCAGCAAAAGAAATTAAGTCGTTAGCCGTGAAATTGATGAGATCCGGTTGGGTTCCACCGGTAAATGTAGTCTGAATTTTGGTTAAATACTCCGCCGGAATGTACACAGGCTCAACCGTAACATTCGGGTACTCTTTCATGAACGCGTCGACTACGGCGACATGCAAAGCTTTTGTATCCGTATCGCCCCAGAAAGAATATTTAATGCTCACTTTTTTATTAGGATCGAATTTGGGTACTGTAGTTGTTGGTGCCGATGTTCCTGGAGCTGGCGTACTTGCAACTGGCGCTGGACTGGTTGAACTGCAAGCACTTAAAGCAACGGCTGACATGGCGATCAGAGCTATAGCTTTGGTATTCTTCATTTCTTAACCCCTCCTGATTTTTGCTAATACATCGCTTACCATTTTGCCCCGCAACTCATGTGAATTCCCGTATCACCTCCAGCTAATAATCAATCCAACTCCAAGAGAGCGCTTACAAAACTGTATGTATCGTGCACATGCTGCCGGTTTTCCCAAACTTTTCATAAAAAATTTCATAAAGAGAGAGCAAATCCTTGGGGTGTCCACACTGAATCCAAGATGATTTAGCTCCCTTCTAAGAAAATCAAAGCTTCTTTAAATCCTTATCCCTTTTTTGCAACAAACGATTTTTCGCATCCCAGATGTGGTTAGTAACAGCTTCCTCAGCACGATATATATCACGGGATCGAATGGCCTCTACAATTTCCTCATGCTCCGCTGAAGCCTCATATTGATCCACTTCACCTCTTACATGATAAAAACGGGCGATGTGCAGATGACAGTGCATCCCTCCATACGCATCGGTAAGAAATGAATTTTCCGTTGCCTTAACCATAGTTAAGTGAAACAGATGGTCCAATTGATTGAATTCAAGAACTTCCTTATAAGATGAACCCATCTTGATCGATGCGATTTGCTCCATTAAGCGGGTCATTCCATCCAAAATATGCAGACGATTATAACGGATTATATTGCGAATCGCATGCGTCTCAATTAAAATTCGAGCTTCCAGCATATCCGTCATACTTTGATCATCCAAAATCCCGCTGACCCGATACCCCTTATAAGGCTCAAGTATGACCAGCTTCTCGGAATGAAAACGGGAGAGAACTTCTCTTAAAGGGATTGGGCTAATATTTAACTCCTTCGACAGGTGATCGATGTTAATCTTTTGTCCGGGAGATAATTTCCACTCAAAAATCTGCTCCTTTAACAAATTATAAATATACTCCGTAGTGACTCCTTTTTCTTTCTCCTTCATTCACTTCCGCCTTTCCTTTGTTGAAAGAAATCCAATAGTTCTCATTAACAAAATGATAATATAGCAATAATATATAATCGTATATTATTTGTCAATGAATTATTTAAAAAATATGTATATTATGCGATATTATCAATTAAAAGAGCAATTAATCGTAATAATCATATATTATACTACCATCAAGTAATTAATATAATATATGATTATCATATGATAATCCTCTGCACTAAAGCTGCTGGCAGGTAAACAACCAAGTGAAAGCTCAAAAAGACTCCAGAACCACACATTAGTAGTGGTTTTAGAGTCTTATTTTTTTTAGCTTATTCTGACCCCGTCTTCAATGGCGACAAAGAGTTTGTGGTGTCACTCCATGAATAAACGAAGTTTAGATATTGCTATGTCAAAAAAATCAATTACTTGTTCATAAAGGAAATAATGTTTATGGGCAATAACGATTAGGCGATATAGCACGACTGACAAAGAAAGTATAGGTTGCGTTTCGCACTATCAGACAAAAGAATTTATACACAATATTACAAAATAATTGTTTACATAGATAATATTACCTATTATTCTAGAATGCGTGTGTATTTTCAAAAAAATAGGAGGTTGTAGATGTGTATGGAAAAAAGTTTTATTACCATGTGCATCTGCTTGCCTATGGGGGTTGAAGCGGAGGTGTTACCGTTACCAGCAACAAATCTCCTGCTAATAAGGGCATAACTCCGGTAATCGATTGCAGTGACAGGGACAATATCTTTACTGGGAATCAGGAAGGCAGGGTAACAGCATAGTCAGCCATATGTGTATCAGTCTGAATCAATCAGATGAATACCCGAATGAAACTCAGAAACTTTTTAGAAAGGATAACGAAAGGGACCCTCTTTCGAAGGTTCAAGATAAGAAAGAACTTATTAATGAACGAACCCGACAATTCAAATGTCCTACGCTTCAATTGAAAGCAAGCATGTGTTGAAAGTTCGGAACGATGATACCTTATTTGCTTGGGAGACAACTTCTACGGTCAGTTAGGAGATCAACCGTATACTCCTATAAAAGTACCAGTAATGACGGAGGTGAGACAAGCAATTGCTGGGAACAACATTAGCACTGTTTAAAAAACAATGGTTTGTGTGGACATGGGGAGCCGGATATTTAGGAAATGAATAATTAGGAGTGGTCGGTTCATGTATTTTAGAAAAAAACTGGCATTAATTAGTTTGGTGGTTGTAGCTCTATTTATATTAACGCCATACCTAACACAAGCTGAGGGTACAACTAAGGACGATATAAATTTAGAATCGGCCTATGATTCAAAAGTCCTTTCAGACAGTACCGTGATTAATGATGTTTACACTTCGGTTTCTGGTATAACCTACGAAAGAGAAAACAACGATATAAATTTAATATCAAGTGTGGGAGTAAGCCAATTGGTTGCAGATACGGGCACAATAACTGAATCTGTTCTAATTGAATCTCCTCATAACTATCCTAATTCTTACAATAACACATGGTACATAGCTAAGCCTGGAGCAAAAATTCGAGTTCATTTTTCTTATGTTGAAACAGAGTCTGGATTTGATTATGTAACAACTAGTTCTGGTAACAGATGGAGTGGTTTCTATTCTGGACTTTGGAGTAATTGGAGCACAACAGGATCTATAACTGTAAATTTAACATCTGATAATACTAAATCCTATAGAGGTTTTGTAATAGATCAGATAGAGTACGAACCATATCCGATGATATTAGGTGAAGCATATTCCATAGAAAGTTCACACCCTATTTCTGCATATACTTCTGCAGTATGGACCATATCTAAACCGGGTGCTTCTGCAATTCGAGTTCATTTTTCAAAAATCGATGTCGAGAATTACAGTGACGTTGTTTCTGTTAATAATAACGCCCCAAATTCTGGAAATAGGTATAAGAGTTTTTACTATGATATTTGGAGCGATTGGTTAATAGGTAATTCTGCGAATGTTGCGTTATATACTGGAATGCAATTTGATGATCATTACGGGTTCACTGTTGACCGAATAGAATACGCATATCCTTTTAATGCAAGTATAGTTTCTGACACAATTCCCGCAACGATGCAACAAGGTCAGAATTATCCCGTTTCTATAACTTTAAGGAATACTGGATATGGAGATTGGAGTGAGGGCAGTTCATTTCGGCTTGGTGCAGTAGGTGAAAGTGATCCTTTTGCTTTAGGAAGACAGACTATTACTAATAATCAGAACGTTTCCCCCGGGCAAGAATATACATTTTATTTTAATATGACAGCTCCACTTGGTGCTAATGGCCTAGGCAACAAAATTACCGATTGGCAGATGGTTTTAGACGGAGTTACATGGTTTGGCCAGACACTAACTAAAAACGTAAATGTAGTGGATACTATCCCTCCGATTGGTGGGAGCATATCATCTTCATCCACAATTCCATATGAGGGGTCAGGATATGACTTGTTCGCCTACGGAGTTAACGATACTGGCTCAGGAGTTCAATCCGTCAAGTTTCCAACATGGACCGAATACAATGGTCAAGATGATTTAGTATGGCATGAAGGTATAAATATTGGAAACGGCACCTGGAAAGTAACTATTCCATTTAATCAACATCATAATGAACTGGGTATTTACAACACTCATGTTTACGCATATGACAATGCTGGAAATTACACATTTTTAGGCGGTGGAATAAGTACAAATGTTTTACCAGGTAGGGCGTACACAATTGTTTCAAATACAATCCCGGTCATAATGGATGTTGGAAGGATATATAATGTTTCAGTTTCCCTTAGAAATGATGGATATTATCCATGGCGAGAATCAGATTCGTATCGATTGGGTGCGGTAGATGATAGTGATCCTTTTGCAGGTGGACGTCAACCTATTATGGGAGGACAAATTGTATCGACAGGTCAACAATATACATTTAACTTCAACATGACGGCCAATCAACTAGGTTCATTTATTACTGATTGGCGGATGGTTCAGGACGGAGTTACATGGTTTGGTCCAATTCTCTCTCAGACTGTTCAAGTCAAAGACCTTACTTCACCAACTGCCCCAACTAATCTTGTCTCAAATGGGAGAAACGGGAGCACTCTCTTTCTTAGTTGGACTGAATCAACAGACAATGTGGGGGTGGCCAGATATGATATTTACGATGGATCAACAAAAATTGGCAGCCCTATCACCAATAGTTTTAACGTAGAAGGAATTACTGATCTTACAACATATAATTTTTCAGTTGTTGCATTGGATGCTGCGGGAAATCAGTCCGCCGTAAGTAATATATTGACTAACGTTACAGATGATACAACGCCACCTACTGAACCAACAGATCTAAAAGCAATTGATCCAACATCCTCCAGTATGACATTAGTGTGGAACCCTTCTACAGATAATGGGGGCGTAGTGGGCTACGATATTTATATGGGAGATTTACAGATTGGGACAAGCATCATCAATAGCTTTACTGTTATAGGCTTAAATGAACTTTCAACTTATTTATTTTCCGTTAAAGCTAGGGATGCTGCAGGAAATATATCAGCAAGTAGCACGCCATTGACAACTTTTACACTAGACGGAACACCTCCCAGTTCCCCAACCAACCTAGTTGGATCAAATATTACTATTAATAGTGTCACCTTGAACTGGAGTCCTTCAACTGACAACGTGGGGGTAACGGAATACTCTATTTATAATGGAGATAAACACGTAGAAAATGTTTCTTCCACAAGCTACACCGTAGGCGAGCTAATACCGAATACAAGCTACTCCTTCACCATTACAGCAAAAGATGGTGCAGGAAATGTATCAGCACAGAGTAGTTCATTGATTGTCAAAACCCTCTCAATAAATTTTGAAGCAGGGGACGTTATCCAGTATAAATACGATCAAAATGGTAATTTGTTAAATATAACTAAGAACAAAGAATGATGAAAAAGGTCAAGCAGCCCTGGCTAGAAGATGTAATATATGTTTAAACAAAGGAGACAGTAAATTGGCGATAAGAACGAATACAGTAAAAATCATTCTTTTACTCATGTTTATATTACTAAGTATCCAACCTGCTCTATCCTATGCAAACGGAAATCAAAGTAATGAACTAACATTGATACAAGGTGCCTCTACAGTAACACAAAACAGTTATCGTCCCTCTATCACCACTGATGTTTATGGGGCTGGTTTTCAAAGACGGGGTAGCCAAGAGTTAACTAATCTGCGAACAAAGAACAGTAAAACATTTCGTAATCATGACGAAACGATGACGGTGATGACTTCGACCTATTCACTGCATTATCTTCAAGCGAATCAATGGAAAGACATCGATACGACCATACATAAGATGCCCGACCAAAATGGGTTTACTGAAATTGCTGATCAAAATCGGTTTTCTGTTAAATTTAATCGACGGAGTCAGCCAACCGTCACCTATCAGGTCTACGATGAAACAATGACTTATGCCGCTATGGACAACCTTCAGACGGAAGGCGTTGTCAAAGACAACAAGATTACATATCCCAACGCTTGGGTTCAAACCGATCTCATCTATAAAGTAAATCCGGATGATCTCAAAATGGAATTGTGGCTGAAGGATGCAAGTGCTCCTAAGGTATTTCAATTCCAAGTAACAACCAACAATCTGGAAATTATCCAAAAAGAAGATGGAAGCATTGATGTTGTGAATAACAAAGGAGAGCTCTTTGGGTCTATCCCGCGTTTATGGATTCGGGATGCATCCAGTTCAGAGAAACGGTATGACCGCACGCGGTTGTTCATTGATCGTTATGAAAACGAAACCATTTTACGAATCGAATTAAATGACGAAGGTTTACAATATCCGATCATGATCGACCCGACAACGAACTACTTCGAGGGTCCTTCCTATTTTGACATTAATCCAGATTTAGAGATATCGAGTATTGTAAGTCTAGAAGTGCATTCGTATGACAACGGTAGTGATGGGCTTGAGGGGAGCCCCATAGATTTTTATTTGACTCGACAAGAGTATGGCAACATTTATGTATCTAATCCCCCGCCTGGTCAAGACGGGAGAAGCGTTATTTATATTGGTCGGACAGTAATGGTTAGTAACTATGATGCCATATTAAGGGTCACAGGAGCTCAAATTATGGCCCAGCATGGAAATTCGGGAATGGTTTATGGAGGTGCATGTTATTATGCACAATGCTGGACCGTCCTTACCTACATCGCACATAAGTCTACCTTAATCAATCATACCATTCCGAGTACAATGGAAGCCGGGAAGACGTATCCGGTCACGGTCACGTATCGGAATGATGGGGATGAAGCTTGGACGGAAGCCGGAGCGTATCGTCTGGGAGCGATTGACGATTCGGATCCGTTTGCGAGCGGAAGACAGGTCATTACCGGTGGGCAGGCCATTGCCCCAGGTCAATCCTATACTTTTTCGTTTACGATGACAGCTCCATCCGCCGTAGGAAACTATATATCGGACTGGAGAATGGTAAAAGTCGGGCTGACATGGTTTGGCCCCCCCTTATCCCGAACTATTAAAGTGGTTCCTGCGATTGCACCGCCAACCGTTTCACCCGTCAAGCTAAAAATACAGTACGACTATGATGCAGCAGGACGTATTCAAAGCACAACCTGGACGAAATTAAGCAATTAATCATGGTTTGGAGGCACTTATGAAAATCAAGTTTATATCCACATTATTAAGTGGCATCTTATTGTTATCTTTGACAGCACCTTCCGTTGAAGCTGCAGCAAACTTAGTTGAGGATCAGCTCACAGAAGCACCTTATATTGTAAAGTTTAAACAGGCTGCCCCTAGCAACAGAAGCATACAAACCTTGAAAAAGAGTGCAGGGAAAACAGGGAACCCGTTGTCTGACCAGCATTCCATGGTTCGCTTGAAGCAGTCTGAACTCAAACAACTGCAAAGTGACCCGAATGTCGAATATATTGAACCAGATGGGTATATCAAAAAAGCAGCGGATACAATCCCCCCTAACCTGGTGCAAATTCATGCGGATACCGTAGTCGAGTCTACGTACCGCGGCAAAGGGGTCAAAATTGCCATCTTCGATACCGGGATCAGTTTACATTCCGATGAGCTGAAGGTCAAAGAGGGAATTTCATTTGTACCTAGCGATTCCTCCTATGACGATCTGAATGGACACGGTACCCACGCAGCGGGCATCATCGCTGCCACCAAAAACGGGAAAGGGATCGTAGGCATTGCGCCCGACGCAGATTTGTACGCGGTCAAAGTACTGGATAATGCGGGCGGAGGCCGATACAGTTCCGTTATTCAGGCCTTGGATTGGGCTATAGAACAGCATATGGATATTGTTTCCATGAGTTTTGTCGGAGAGCAATATTCGCAAGCACTGGAAGAGGCGATCCAAAAAGCGCATGATCAGGGGATCTTGCTCATAGCGGCAGCTGGAAATGATGGGGGGGCTACGCCTCGTTACCCGGCTAAGTATACTTCCGTTCTCTCAGTAGGGGCGGTGGATGAGAATAATCAACATGCCCCCTTTTCAAACGGTGGGGTTGAAGTGGTAGCGCCTGGGGTTCAAGTGCAAAGTGTCGGTCTTGGGAATCAAACTGCAGTATTAAGCGGAACTTCGGTCGCGACACCCCACGTTGCCGGAATTGCCGCACTAATTAAATCCCAAATGCCCGGGATGAGCAATGAAAAGATCCGACAAATCATCGATAAAACAGCGGTACCATTAGGATCATCGGATGTGTTTGGACACGGGTTGGTTCATGCAGCGTCAGCTTTAGCACAACTAAAGACGGGAGTCAATGCCTACCCAACCACCTCGTTAGACGAAATAACAAATACGTATGGAATAGCCAGAGAGCGGGTACTGGAGCAACTTGAGAAGGGGTATACCCTCGTACAAATTAGACAGGCACTC
The DNA here is from genome assembly GCF_042676305.1 of Paenibacillus sp. GCM10027630. Classification (NCBI taxonomy): domain Bacteria; kingdom Bacillati; phylum Bacillota; class Bacilli; order Caryophanales; family Paenibacillaceae; genus Paenibacillus; species Paenibacillus sp. GCM10027630. The sequence goes on from NZ_JBHTGY010000021.1 coordinate 173,423, forward strand.
CAACAAAGGCAGGGTAACCAGACTCTGGAGCAAGCGTTACTACAAGTTGCATCGGGTTATCGAAACCTGTCTGTGGAAACAGGGTCCTCTGATGTAAGACAGAATGAGGAAACGGTTCCAATAATTGCGGATTATGCGATTCAAGCAGCTGCTGATACCTTTGATGAAAGTGCCATTCAGCAAGTACGAATGAAAACAGATCAAGCACCTTATTCCATCGGTAGCTCTAATGAATCCATCTCAACGTTAACCGGTTCCTTAACGGTGGCACAAGAAGAGTTTACATTACCAGGCAGGAATGGTCTCTCTTTCACCTTAAAAAGGATCTATGACAGCTCAGATGCCGGTTTTTTTAGAAAAGATGTACAAAAGGTATTGCAATGCGATTGTTACGTTATATTTAACGGCTATGAGTATACGCAAACTATGAAAGATGGTGTCATTACGGATGGCATCATTTCAAGACGTTCTTTTAATTTGTACCATGAATACTGGGAGGATGGAGACGCAAGAATCGTTTGGTTAAAAGCAAACCCTGGTGTAGCATTTAACAAAAGCGAATGGGCTGGGCCTAGTGCACAAGGCGCCTACACTCGAACGGTTCAAGAAGTTGCAAATAAAAATGAGCTCACAGTTGTTCCAAGTTACAACAATTTAGCTTTACGATCAATATATCGGAATGTCGCGGTGGATAAACCACCTCAAGAAAATAATTACCATCTAGGTAAAGGATGGACCTGGAATATCCCATTTATAAGCTATGAACTCGGACCTGGGTATAGGTACTATCATTCGAGTGAAGGAGCCTCTTATCAGATCCAAGGAAAGAGCTTTAAAAATTATCCGTGGACTGATTATCAATTAGAGTATGATGTGCAAGCAGTAAATCCTGCTATTACAGTGAGGAATAAGGTAAGTGGGATCACCGAAAAATTTGATTCAGACGGCAGGTTAGTAGAGAGGATAGATCCGTATGACAATAAGGTGACCTTCACCTATACGACCCATGCGAAATATGGAACTATACTTTCCTATATTACCGATGCGATTGGGAATACCATTCAAATTGAATATGGAGACCTGAGCGTTACGATTACACAAGGAGATCGTACCATTACGTATAACAAGGATACGGAGACCACCATCGACACGGTACATTACTATCCATGGAATACCAGAGTAAATGAAAAATTGCGTTCCGTGACCGACCCTTTGGGACGTAAGACGTTCTATAATTATCAAACCTTGAATGCTGGCTTTTCATATACTTCTGGTAATAACAGCTATAATCCCACAGCGTTATTAACCGAAGTTATTCACCCAACCGGAAGCAAGACCTTATATACCTATGCTCAATCTGAGCAGGCAGTAGGCGAAAGATCTGCCCAAGCGATATTAACCATTGCATCACGTGAAGATCAGATCGTATATGGGAATGGGACTAGCGAATTTTCCAATCACAAAGAATTTAGTTTTAATATGGGACCTACCGCAGCTAATCTAAAAAAAGACTATGATTTTACAAATTTTATTTGTTACGGACCCATGGATTATTCGTGTGTGAACCGTACGGAATACGAGTACACCCGACATTATATCGATACGACGACAACGGACTTTTATAACAAAGCGATAGTTCGATGGTTGGGTAACGATAATGTGGCTGAGTCTACCAATTTAACGTATAATGTGGCAGGTCGAAATCCCTTACCCATACAAATCGACAAAAAGATCCTACGCAACTTTGTCCCAGGGGAAACGACTACGATCAAACGAGCCTACAACAGCTTCGGTCAAGTCATCTCGGAAACCGATCCACAGGGACAACTTACGGAATCTACGTATGATGCGACAAATGGTTGGTTATTGTCCGTTACCCAACCCATTAGTAATACCTTGAAGAAATACACTTCTTTCACAAGAAATAACAAGGGGAAAGTAACTCAGGTTGTCGTGAAAGAGAACAATAATGACGGAAAACTCCTTCAACAAGTGGACATCCCTCTGTATGATGCATTTGGTAATGCACTTCAAACGATTGTCAAGGATGATCAGCGAAACATTGTCACGAATAACGAATATAGCAATGACTACGCCAACGCTTTTTTAACCAAACAATCGAAGAGCGTGGTGAATGTGGAAAACCAGGCATCCGTTGTCAGCTTACAAGCAGCTTACAAGAAAGCAACAGGTCAGCTAGATTACTATATAGACGGCAATGGGCAGAATTCGTCGTATCAGTATGATGCATTGGGACGTGTCACCACCATAACCCACCCGGATGGAACAACGATGACTGCCCAGTACGATGATGTCCAAAATAAGATCACCCAAACTGACGAGACGGGTGCCACGATATTTGTAAAGTGGAACCCAATAGGACAGAAAATCCAAGAAGGAATCGTGGATGGTACGGAGAAGGTCAAAGCTAAGTATGGGTATGATCCGTTTAGCCGGTTAATCTGGACGGAAGATGCGGAAGGAAACCGGACTTCCTACACTTATGATAATTGGAACCGCCCCAGAGAAGTCATGTATCCGGACATAGGTAAATCGACCACCCAGTACGATGATTTCAATCGGACCCAGACCCAGATCGACGCTGAGGGTAATATAGCCCGAATGGATTATGATAAGATGGGCCGCGTGCTCCAAACAGCGGAATTGCGAAACAATCAGACCTTTGTACAGGGTACCCTCACCTATGATTTCGCAGGTCATCCCCTTACATCCAAGGATGCCAAAGGGAATACCAAAACGTTTAACTACGATGCATTGGGAAGAGTAGTATCGATTATGGACCCGAGTCAGGGGACGACTAAAGTGGCATATTCCTTGGCTGGACTACCGATAGAATTAACGTATCCGGATGCGAATAAAATAACGAAAACCTATGATGAATTAGGGCGCCTGATAAAAAAAGTCTCTCCCTTACAAAACCCGGAAACCTTCATGTACGATGGGAACAGCCAGGTCGTCAATCATACGGATCCCAAAGGGCAGACTTTTACATCGGTGTATTCAAACCGTGGATTTTTAAACGAAATACAGGCGCCTGATGAAACGATCCGGTATACGTATGATAACGCGGGACGACGTTTAACGATGACCGATAGTATAACCGCGGCAAATCCCTTAGGGAAAACAACAAGTTATACCTACTGGGATAACATCAAACAATTGAAGACCGTAGAGTTTCCGGATCACAAAAAAATGGAGTATACCTATGATATTCGGGGAAATAAATATGCGTCGACAGGACCGTTTGGGCAAGTAGATTATTTCTTTTATGACCAGCGGTATCGGCTTGAAGCGGTATCGGCCTCTTCTAACCGAAATGCAACCAACAGCATGTATGGCAAATACGCCTATTTAAAAAATAATCTGGTGAAACAAATCGTTGAAAATCGGTACAGTACCGATTTCACGTATGAGGGACTCAAGCTGGATACCTTGACTCACAAGGATATGACTACGCAAACGGAACTCGGCTTCTATGATTACGATTATGATAGCAATCAGAATATTACACGGGTTGAAGGAAGGAAAGGCAATACCCTCTTTGATAAAAAGTATGGTTACGATGAACAGAATCGGATTCTAACATCCAGCGAATATGAAGAAACGTATGCTTATAACAACAGAGGGAACCGGACTCAATATGAGACAACTCGAGAACTAAAGAACTCACCCGTTAACTATGAATACGATAGCTTTAACCGGTTGCGCAAAGCCGTGATCGAAGGACAAACCGTGACCTATACGTACAATGGGGACGGCATCCTTAATGAGCGGACTGAGAACGGTCAAACAACCCGCTATTATAATGAAGGCGGGCAGATTGTAGCCGATGCAACGGTTTCAAGCAGTGGCCCCATCATGCAAGCCCGTTACATCCGCGGACTCGGGTTACTCGCTAGACAGGGGGCTGACAATGGACTGGCTTATTACTTGAATAATGCACATGGCGATGTGATGCAAGTGATGAGTTCCAGCGGAGCTAAACTTAACAACTATGACTATGATTTGTGGGGGAATCCAAATCCTCAGAGTACCATGGAAACAGTGAGTAACCCATTCCGATATAGCGGGGAATTATGGGACAACACTACCCAGTTGCAGTATCTTCGAGCTAGATGGTATGATCCTGATAGTGGACGGTTTATTAATAAGGATACGTATGAAGGGGATATTACGAATCCGCTGAGTTTGAATCTGTATACGTATGGACATAATAATCCGTTAAGGTATACGGATCCGAGTGGGCATTGTATAGCAGGTGAAGGCGCAGATATGTGTGAGGAACAAAAGAAGGCTGAAGCAAATAATGCTTATTCAAAACCGTTACGAGAAATGAGTCCTTCGGAAATAGGTGGGCTTGTGCAAGGCGGTGGCGTAGCTCCAGAGGAATTATATAAAGTTGCTCTATATATATTTGTTGGGCTAATAGGACCGGACAAAGGTGGAGCGAAAAATACGGTTAGAGTATCAGAAGAAGTTGTTCAGGCCGCTAAATTAGCAAAAGCTGCGGTGAAATCTAAAGATGATCTTACAACATTGTATCGCGCCGTAAGTCCAAATGAGTACAATGATATTATGAAATCAGGTATTTTTAGAGCAGATCCTTCTGGTAGAGGATACGATGGGAAACAATTCGGAATGGCATTTGATGAAGTTTTAAAACTAAGCGATTCTCCTCTTCTTAAAGATACCGCTGCAATTATTAAAGTTCAGATACCAACAGAAATTTTTAATAAATTAGATCATACACAAGTAGATAGACATATTTTAAAATCAGGTTCAGTTACAGTTCAACCAGAAATGCTCGATTTATTTAATAATTCAATAATTGGTTCAATTGATCATATTTACTAGAGAGGTGGGTGTCATACTAGATGATACTAGAGGCTCAAATTCGTTTGTTAACATCTGAAGAAGGCGGTATGAATCGAGACGGACGTTCAGGAATGATGCCATCATTTGATGTTAATGGAGAACTTATAATGTGTTCAGTTAATTTAGTTGATCCAGATGATACAATTGAGAGAGGCAAAGTCTATGAAGTAACTATTCAACTACCATATGGTGAGAATTATAAAAATATTATTGTCCCACAATATGAATTTAATTTGAATTATGGTGGGAAGATCATTGGAAAAGGAACAGTTATAAAAATAACATGATACTCTTTTAATTAGACCTCAAGAGAGTCTGTAAAAGAACCATTAGTACCTAACATCTTAACCACAATACGACTAACCCTCGTATTGTGGTTTTCTTTTTGCCATGTGCCGCGCTAAGGACAATATGAAAATCGTGAATATGGTGCCCGCGGCAGATTAGTCATCTCCCATATACCAATTTGAGACATGGAAGGATGAACCCTTTAATGTACAGGTGGCATTGTAACAGCATATTACCAAAGAAAAAAACAGGCTCAATTACAAGCCTGTTTCTTCATTTGCTGGGAAATGAATTGAAGATTTCCACAAGGATATGTTTGCTCATGCGAATGTGGCTGATGTCCCTACCTTTTAGTATAGCAAGCAATTCTTGTAAAGCAGCCTCTTTTTCCTCAGCTACAGGCAATAAAAAAGGTTCACCAAACTCAAAGAGCAATTTGGGCTCAACATCAAGAGCTTTAGCAATTTTGCCGATGTTCTCAAGCGAAAGGTTTCGTTCTCCACGCTCGACTCCACCAATGTAGGAAAAATGAAAGCCGCATAGTTCCCCAAGCTGGTCTTGTGAAAGCCCCTTAGATTTGCGATAATCCCGTATTTTTGAACCTACAAGCTTTAGAATATCCTGCATCGGCACACACCTCTATGTGAGTGTAGACAACGGTAGGCTTTGCTGTAAGTGGTAGTATAGTATCATAAAAAATAATATTAATAAGTATCTAAATCGTGTATAATTTTGGATACTATAGGTTGTCTAATAAAGGAGAGCTAGACATGCAGGGAAATAGAACCCATCAGGGACAACGAATTACAAGCACAAGAACAGGTGCCAGCGTTTCACAGCAAAAGCCATCCGTTCAACCCACTGTCAAACCCACTACAGGAAAAGAATCAAACGTAAAGGAAACCCAAGGTAACGGTTCCCCTGCGAAGAAACCACAAGGGAATTTGATGCAAGGATGCTTAGGGTGTCTGGGGCTTCTAGTCTTCGGGGTACTTGCTATCGTCGTTATCGGCTATTTTGTTGGCGGCGACAAAGAGTCGAATGCAACGACGTCTACAAGCAGCAGCGTTTCTACGTTTGCCAACGCCGGAAAGAATGCTGTGATCAACGAAAACAGTGGCGGCGCATTGTCAGCCATCACAAAGGACAAATTAGACGAGCTAACCAACTACGCCCTTTCAAGAAATGAAGAAGCTATTAAGCGAATGATGGACCGAGGAGAAATCATTTCCATACCGAACGGAACTACCGTTACAGTCATAAGTAAAAGCGGTGGTACAGCACAAGTCGAAGTTCTGACCGGAGATTATGCAGGAATGAAATTATATACCTACGTCGAAAGACTAAAAACGAAATAAGATATTGGGCTGCTTTGTCCAGCAGAAATGTGTGGTACTCGGATAAAGCCTGCACCTACTAGTAGCATCTGTCTATACGAAGTAAATAAGCATGGTAGACTTACCTGCCCTTTCCCTTGTGGACGGGGTTTTTCGTTATCAAAAAAAGAGTTGTCAAACTGGAGCTTATCTGTCATAGTAAGTGATGTAAGGGCGCATTTACTCGTCCAAGCAACTTATAAACTTAAACCAAACTTATAAACTTACCAAACTTAGAACACTTGAAAAACCTTGATCAGAGGCTTATTCAAGTGTTTTTTTGCGTCCCCGTATAATGCTATAAGTCTAGTAACTATCAAATTTCACAAAAAAGTAAGCTATACCATCCTGTACCAAAGGAGCTGTATGTAAAATGAATATCAACGTTTCAGTAGACAAAGTGGTGCTTGAGTTTGAGCGGGTGCCAACATCACGGTATTTAGCTTGGAGCACACGGCTGGAGGTTAAGAACAAAGCAAAGCGAGTGGTATTCAACAAACTGTATTGCTATCAACTGCACGTTAAGTTGGAAGATGGTGCGTACATGCATGTATTTTTCAAGAACTTTGCCGAAACGGAAGGCTCCAAGCATACGTTGCGGGTTGAAACGAACCCTGAATATTATGCAAAATGTAAGGTTTTGATAGAACCTATATGGGAAGCGGCGGAGCAGGTGTATTTTATTAGCGGCGATGTAGCGTTCGATGTACCTCAGACATTGGGCAAAGTATTTATTATCGCCAACCATGCACGGCGGAAAATCAGGCTGTATAAAGATACGCGGTATTTTGGTTTGCCGCACCAACGCAAGTTACATGCATATTGCCGAGTGTACGATAAAAGGCAACAGCTATTAACCCGTGGAAGGGATGTAGGGCATGACCTAACCCGTATTGAAATGGTGTATAAGCCAAGCCGGAGAATACCGCTGGTGGATGTAGCGGAGCACCCGCCGGAATTTAACGCCTACTACTTTGCCAAGTTGCTTACAGATACGAGCGTGTTAACCGGCAAGGAACGGGAACGGGTTAACCAACTGCAAACAGGGCAAGAGAGATATACCCGACATGTACGCAATACCATAAAAAAATCACTTGCCAGCCAGTTTGAATTGAATTTCAACCAGCTTGCAAGCGAAAAGTGGGCAACGATAGTAAACGATCACAAATTGGATGGGTAATTACCCCGAGCAAATAAAAGCAGACAACCAGCAAGCGAATGTTTAACCGTTTGAACGTAACAGGAAGGTCAATTTACGTGTCACCGCCTTACCAACCGCAGAACCTAAACTCGTGGGCGAGAGTGTTGGCAAAGCGAAACTGTGACAACTGCCTATTGAAAACAAACTTCATGCAACAGTATGAATGCCTATTATTGACCGTTGGATGGTTCAATAACCAACAGCTCCCCTAATTCAACTTGAAGGACGTGGCATAGGGTAGCCAGCGTGTGCAGGTAAATACGGCTAACCTGATCTTGGCATAGCGAATTAATGGTAGCGGGACGCAAGCCTGCAAGGTCGGCTAGTTGCCGTTGCGACATTTTCTTGGCTTGCAGTACCTCACGCAATCGAACACGTATTGTAAGCATCCTGAAACCTCCTCTCAAGCGTAATGTGTTTCCAGTGTATACTGGAAAATAATGGTTGTAAATATCCAAAGAGGATACTATAGTAAACTTACGTTTTACCGTAATGGCATTGCAAATCTTACGATGTACCGTAACAGGTATTCCAAATACTGTAACGAGGGGTGAAACCATGGGGGAGAAAGTTGTCGGTTACGTGCGTGTCAGCACCATGGGACAGGTAAGGGATGGCTACAGCTTAGCCTACCAAGTTGAAGAAATTCAGCAATATTGTAAACAAAATGACCTTGAACTGGTACATGTGTACGAGGATCGTGGCATTAGCGGGGCAAAAGTCGATGAAGACGGATTAACCGTTGAACGCGAAGGGCTGCAAACGATGCTGGCAGACTTAAAAGATACCCGAATCAAGTACATCGTGGTACTGAATACGTCACGACTATGGCGTTCCGATATGGCAAAAGTGTTGATCCAGCGGGAACTGAAGCGTAATAAGGTGGACGTAAAAGCCATTGAGCAACCCTCGTATAGCATGTACGCACATGACCCCAACGATTTTCTGGTTAATGGCATGTTGGAGTTGTTAGACCAATACCAACGATTGGAAATCGCGTTGAAGCTGGGCAGGGGTAGGAAGAAGAAAGCCCAGCAAGGCGGATATGCAGGAGGTGGGGTTCCCTTCGGTTACAAAGCGGGCAAAGGGCAAAAGGGGATTCAAGTGGATGGCGTGAACGCGAGGGTTGTCCACCGTGTATTTGAGCTTAAGGAAGGCTTTCCCCAGTGGTCGCTTTCAAAACTGGCTGCACAATTGAATGAAGATGGGCACCAAACCGCGCAAGGCAAGGGTTTTACTAAAGTACAAGTGAAAAGGATGTTAGACCGGCAAGATTTTTACAGCGGCATTTACAGCTACGGGGATGTCACCTCACAGGGCTTGCATCAAGCAATTATTTAGACAGGAGGCTGGGCGGATGAAGGAAGCTACAGCCCAATATGAGCAAGTAATCGATGAAGAAACAAAGTGGCTTAAGCGTATAAGGACATGTGAAGCTTACTTAACTGCCCTCTTGGAGCATACGCACCGGAATGGAAGCCAGTACGACAAGCTTACGGTGGAGGACATTGTGACCACGGTACATACACTGGCAAGCCTGTTGCGTACGGAATTGGTACTGGTTCAGTTAGAAAAAGCTTTATTGTCCAGCAAAATGAGGAAAGTCGTAAGTGATCATCGGCAGGAGGATACCTAATAACTGGGAAGTTTGTGAAACAGGATAAGGAAGAGTTTGGAAAGCAAGAGATTTGCTAACGTATCTTTGCGGTCCGTCCGCTCGAACTGAGGATGCAACCTTGCTTACCAGCGAAGCTAGAAACAGAAATGGGGAAGGGTTACAAATGGGCTGGAGTTTGGCTTACGTATCGTTGTGGCATGTCCACTTGAAATCAGGATGCCGTTCGAGCCTATCTATAACCCTTCCCGACCCATGAAAACAAGGAGTGAACAGGCATGAAGCAACCCGACCAATATGTATACGTAGGTGTAGACCTGCACAAACAGCACCACACCGCGGTCATTATCGACTGCTGGAATAAGAAGCTTGGGGAAATCAAGTTTGACAATAAGCCATCCGCGTACCAACAACTCGAGAAGGAAGTCAAAAAGCATACGAAGAAAGGATTGTCGGTCGTGTACGGGTTAGAAGATGTGGGCGGCTTCGGCAGAGCTTTGGCGGTATACCTGAATGAAAAGGGTTGCTGGGTTAAAGAAGTCAATGCCAAGCTAGCTAATGCTAGGCGAAAGAGCCACGTTACTGTGCAGAAGTCCGATTCATGGGATGCGGAATGTGTAGCGAAGGTGCTACGCGATGAGTTGCCCAACCTGCCCGATGCAAAACCCATAGACCTGTATTGGGCGATCAGCCAGTTAGTGACCCATCGGAAATCGCAATCTAAAACCCTGACAGCCATGGTCAAGCGGCTTCATCAGCAGTTGGGCTACCATTACCCAAGCTACAAAAAGTTCTTCTCACAAGTAGATGGCAAGACAGCATTAGCGTTTTGGCATAAGTATCCTTCTCCTGCCCAACTATCAGGGTTGGGGGCAGAGGGACTGGCAACGTATTTACGGAAGCTAAGCAACTATTCATTATCCACCAAGAAGGCAGAGCAGATTCTAACGCTCATAGCTGAGGATGGAGACACGAGCCGAGATTACCAAGATGAACGTGACTTTATCGTCAAAAGGCTTGTCCGCAATATTCGCTTCTACGAACGGGAATTGACCTGTATTGAAAGGGAAATTGAAAGCCTGATGAAAAAACTTGGCTTTCAACTGAATACAATGACAGGCATTGAACTGGTTACGGCGGCGGAACTGGTGTCGGAGATTGGAGATATACATCGATTTGCTACTCCTGACAAGCTGGCTCGTTTTGCTGGAATTGCCCCAATCGCTGTAGGTTCGGGTAATAAGCACCGGAACTACAAGAGCAAGCAGGGCAACAGGGAACTGCACGACATTATTAAAGCCCTTGCCATTCGGCAGATTGCCGTTACGAGAACGAAGAAAGAACCCCGTAATCCATACTTCTACGCTTACTATGAACAAAAAATGGCGGCAGGAAAGACCAAGCAACAGGCGATTGTGTGCATTATGCGTAAGCTGGTAAACGTCATTCATTACCTGATGCGAACTAAGGCGGCATACATAATTCCAGAAGTATCCATGTCCCAAGCAGGATGATATACTAAAATCGGGCGGCGGTTGGCGAATAGTCATCGCTCCTTTTTCCCAGTAAAGAACGGTTTATTAACTAGGATACGTATGAAGGGGATATTAGCAATCCGCTGAGTTTGAATCTGTATACGTATGTGGAGAATAATCCTTTGAGGTATCTTGACCCGACTGGTCATTATAAGGATTCAGACAACGACGAACTGAGGGGGTTAATATCTCCGTATACTCAACAATGGAACGATGCCCAAGATACTATTAATGGTCTTGATTCATCTTCACCAGACTATGGAGATCAACTTGGAAGGCTTCAAAAAATTCAACTAAGTGCTGAAACGGCTGCGGATAGTGCAAGAGAAGTATATTATTATCAGAAGAATCGAGGATTACCATCAGACATAAGATTTGCTGGTAGTAGTGGCAGTTGTGCAGATTGTGCAAGCGACTCTTGGAAATACATGGATAATCCGGCTTTTAAATTTGCCGCGTCAATTACCCCTATAGGTAGAGGGCCTCAAGTTGTAAGACTTGGAGAAGAAGGAATTGCGTATGCCACTAGCAATGCATCTAGAATGCAACACGCTTTTAAACACGCACAAGATTTAGGATTTGGAAATTGGAGTAAGCAAACTGCCTCAGAATGGAACAATTATGTTAGTAATGTCTTAAGAACTGCTGATAAATCATTTGATAATGTTCTAGGCGGAGAAGTTGTAAAAGGATTCTATAAAGAGGTTAACGGCCAAGCGGTAGGAGTATACGTCTATGCAGAAGGTAAGTTTCAAGGTTTTGTTGCTACTGTTGTTAGATTAAGTGACCAACAAATGGCGAAATTTGGACTGAAATAGGAGGGTTCTATGGATTTAGGATACGGTGAATATTTAATAATCAGTGCTTGTTTAAACAGCAAGTATGACTACAAAAAAATAGAAGCACTTATTTTAGGATTATCAAAGAAAGGTATGGAATGTATTGATGTGTGTTATCTTGGAGTTAACCCAAAGACAGTAACATATGAAGATATCTGGAATGGCGTTGAAAACCATATTTCAAATGATTTTTCAGTTGATGATCTAGTATCAGGTGTATTAAGTTTTTTGGAATGCAAGTTTACCAATGGTTTAAATTGCAGAATTAATGTATCTTTTTTAGATGAGTTATCATACGAGGTTTCTTTAAGTTTTAATTATTCTGATGTCACAACCTCAAACAACCTAAGCTTTATTGAACATGTAGGATTGATTTCATTTGAAGCGCTCAAACCTGCATTTGGGGTAATAGGTATTGAAAGGAGCGTATGTGGAGTAAAGGCTCTAATTGAAGATGTATGCGAATTACCTACAGATAGAGCATTTTACTCAGGATATCTATATGAATCAGCAAAGAATGAGTTTAATAGAATTTTTAAGCAAGCTGATTTTATTAAAGAGATTCCAAATACGGGTATTTATTTTAGAAAAAATGCAGTGTCGGAATTTAGTCTAAGAGAAACCACCGAAGAAATAAGTTCTATTGCTTTTCTGAAACATAAATTATAATTAGGCCTGTTGATTATCCGGTAACAGGGTATTTGTACAGGGGCCTTCCCTAACTTTAAACCACAATTCGACTAACCCTCGTGTTGTGGTTTCTTTTTGTCCTCTCCCTCTCTGCCGCGAGACAACACGAAAAATCGCTCAATATGTACGCGCGGCGGAATCTAAAATATATATTTCAAAACTATTGACTAATCAAGTAGCCTTTTGGTATATTGATTACAGAAGAATGGCTAATTGATTAGTCTTTGTGTGAAGGGTGATTGAAATGATAGGACTTCAATATATTGTAAAAGTGTATAACGGCACGTATAAGAAATTGGCTGAAAAACTGGAGATTGCCCCACCAACCATAATGGCGTGGTTAAGCAAAAAGAGGCCAATTCCTAAAGCGAAGCTTGAGGCGCTATCTGCCATGTTTAAAATCGAAGAAGAATTTTTTACAAAGGAACTAAATGAGGTTGAAAAAATCCAAATTCAATTGGAGTATTTGAGGAGGCTATCGAAGCGGGACTCTTTTGAGATGCCCGATATTTTTACAGATGATGAAGGTGTACAGCAAGAATATTTGCGTTGGGTTGATCCTCACGAGGATGAACGAAGGATGCTTGCACAGGAGCTACAAATTGAAACTGTTATTCTTAATTTACGTTCCACACTGTACACAGAGCTTTACGAGCACGATTTCTACAGAGGAAGATACCGCATACTGGAGACACTGGAAAGGCTGTCCGAGCTATTGGATGAGATGTTACCAGAGAATTTAACTGAAGCTGAGCAAACGAAATGGACAGAACGAAAAGATAAACGGATGTCTGCGCTGCAATGGTTGGTTTACTATCTGGTTATGCCGCAACGTGGATTGGGTCAATTTCAGAGAGGAAATGATGCTATAGACGATGATATCTACGATTTGAGCGTTAAACATGACTTGCTTAGAAATAAGAAAAATTAAAACGAATATTTGAAAGGAGTGATGCTTCTTGCTTGTTCTATATAACATGTAGAATCTTTCCCCAAATTTGAGTATCCACATCATATAAAAAGGAGAAGTGTTTTATTGTTCGATACCATTAACCTGAAAACTCATATCTATATTCATCCTGATTATTTACAGCAAGCCAAATTATTCACATACTTGCAAGAAGGAGAACCGAGAACGAAATATACGATCTATGACCCCTTCCTACCGCTAATTGAATACACGGATTACAACCAACTGTTAGAAATCGATTTTTCTATCCCCAAATTTCTCTTCGGTAACAATGTAAACCTCTTAAAAGAAAGCGACATTCCTCTCTTTTTACAAAGGTTACAATCACGGTTACATGAATTGTTTAACATCCATGTTAGAAATGAGGATTGGTATACAAAGCGATTAGATGTTTGCTGGAATTTTCCTGTTAATGATGAGATCGATGATTACTTAAAGGAACTGGCTGCAATGAAGTTTCCTCGTATGAAACTGGAAACACATGGTATCTGTGAAACAGTCATACATAAAAATAAAAGCAGACGGATTTCCTTCTACAATAAATATAAAGAATGCATTAGTAATAGGCAATCACAGAAAATCATTGACAAAGCACAGGGTTTGTTGAGGATGGAGATCAATCTAAAAGGGAAAAGTCTGTCCAAGTATTCACCTAAACGAAAGGCAACAGAGCTATTGACCCGAAGCTTTTTCGATTACATCACACAGCCCATAGTAAAACAGATTAAGCTATCCCCTGCCATTGAAGGATTAACGATGGAATGGATCAAAAATCAGCCGCATACCTTGAGTCAAATTGAATCAGTGCTTGGCTTTCATGCTCTTCATAGTTGGCTTACACAATCGGAGTTAAAGCAGATATATTCAACAACTACCTATGATAGAAAAGTAAAACTATCCAAACGACTTATGTTACCGAGCCAGAAATCATTAAAATCATTAACCATAAACTTTGCAGAATTGGGATAAATCACATCAAATCACTTACTGTTGTTAACGATACGATTGCAAGTAATTTCTCATACATAATGCCCCAAAGTCCAGTAATTTCCTAGCTTTCAGCGACATAATCGCTTTTTCATAGATGTTGCAAGGATTGCAAGGAAACATAAGAAATACATAGATATCCGTACATATTGCAAGAAAACTCGTTAAAATCCCGATTGCATCACATTGAAATGGCGATTTTATATTCTAATACCATCGGGGGTATTTTACATTGTTTGAAGGCTTGAAATTGGCTGTATTTTGCATAGCTGATAGGGAGTTGTATCGATGTTAGGAATTGGGCGATTGTACTTATTTTTCAGTTGAAGTTGGTTTATTGCTTTCCATAATTAATAGTTCATGTAGTCCAATGTCTAGTGTTTGGCATATATGTTCAAGAGTATCAAAAAAAGCTGTTGTCACGTTATCATGGCACAATCGATTAATAGTGTTAGGTCGCACGTTCATTAAACGCGCCAACTCTCGTTGAGACATTCCCCGTTCTTCGAGGATTTCTTTAAGTCGAATTCGTATAGGCATAAATGGACTCCTTCCGTTACAGAGTATTTTCACTATACCATAAAAAACTATTGTGTGAAACGCATGTGCGTTATATAATGTATCTCAAGTGAGTTATATAACTTAAGTGAGTTACAATAATCACAATTTCTGTAACGGAGGGTGTTTTCATGAACGTGATCGGCTATATTCGTGTCTCAACATCAGGACAAGCCAAAGATGGCTACAGCTTATCTTATCAGCAGGAAGAAATCGAAACGTATTGTCAGCAGCAAGGTTGGAATCTACTTCATGTGTTTTGTGATGAAGGCATTAGCGGCGCAAAAGTAGACGAGGAAGCAATGGAAGTAGATAGAGAGGGCTTTCAGGATATGCTTTCCCTCCTCTCTACTCGCTCCATTGATCATGTGGTTGTTCTGAATACCAATCGTTTATGGAGAAGTGATATTGTCAAAGTATTAGTACATCGAGAATTTAAGAAATACAACGTTGATGTGAAATCCATTGAACAGCCTACCTACAGCATTTACAAGAAAGACCCTTCCGACTTCTTAATCAACGGTTTAATGGAACTATTAGACGCATACCAACGCTTAGAAATCGCCATGAAGCTAGGTAAAGGACGCAATAAGAAAGCCAAAGAAGGCGGTTATGCAGGAGGACGAGCAACATTTGGCTATAAAGCCAAGAAAGGTTCTAAAGTGTTAGAAATCGATAAAGAACAAGCCATTACCGTGGAACGAGTATTTGAGTTAAAAGGATTGTTTCCCCATTGGACATTATCTGAAGTAGCCGACCAACTGAACCTTGACAACTACAAAACACAGCAAGGTAAATTATTCACCAAAGTTCAAGTGAAGCGAATCCTTGACCGTAGAAGCTTTTACAGCGGCATGTATCAATATGCGAATGTGGAAGCTGTCGGCAAGCATCAAGCGATCCTATGAACAGTAAAATGGAACGCTTAACAGTCGAAGAACAACAGATAGTAAGCCAAATCCGAGTTTACGAACGTTTTACATCAATCATTCTTGACACCATCAGCGAGAAGCCAGCAGAATTTCATAAATTAACGGTTGAAGAAATTATGATGCTTCTTCATAACAAGTCACAAGAGCTACAAACTGAACTTATCCATATCCAATTATCGAAAGCATTTATGATCAAAGAAAATTAGCCGTATGTAGATTTGAATGTTTACAGAGAGAAAGATATTGCTTTGGTATCTTTGTGGCTATGACCACTCGAAATAAGGGTGCAAGCTTTCTCTTACCCAAGCATTCAAGTCTACATGATCGGCAATAAGGGGGAAACAATCTGACCATCGAAATCAACGAGCAATACGAAGAATCACGTTTGAGAAATATTTTTGTCGGCATCGACTTACATAAAAATCATCATACCGCTGTATTTTTGACAGGATTTAAGCAGAAGTTGGGGGAATTAAAGTTTGACAATAAGACGACTGTATTCCCTGAATTGATGAAGGAAGTCAAGAAATACGCCAAAAACGGCAAAGGTATCATTTATGGCTTAGAGGATACAGGTGGATACGGCAGACGGTTAGCGGTGTACCTTGTTGAACAGAAACAAATCGTCAAGGAAGTCAATCCAGCATTACCCAACGCCGTAAGAAAGGCGAATCCCATTGTTCAGAAATCGGACTCTTGGGATGCTGAATGTGTGGCTCATGTATTGGTGGATAAACTGGAGAGCTTGCCTGATGCCAACCCTATTGATCACCTATGGGTTATCGGTCAATTGGTGACAGTCAGAACAGCATTAGCCCATACACATACCGTATTACTGAACCAGTTACACGTACAATTATCTCATCATTATCCGAGTTATAAGAAGTTTTTCAGCGAATTGGACGGTAAAACGGCATTAACCTTTTTCGAACAATTCCCTGCTCCCCATCATTTGGCTGATTTATCCGTCCAAGAGTTAAGGGAGTTTTTACAGAAACCGAGCAATTACGCCTGTTCCTTGAAATCTGCACAAAAAATAGTGGATTTAGTACAGCAGGACGGTTGTACGAAACGAAATTACCAAGAGGATCGGGATTTCATTATTCAAAGCCATGTTAGACAGCTTAAAAACTGCAAAAAGGAAATGGAAGATATCGAAAAACGGTTAGCTGAGTTGATGAAAGCAACAGGAATGAAACTGGAATCGATGCATGGGATTGAATTGGTAACTGCTGTGTCATTTGTGGCTGAGATTGGCGCAATAGAGCGTTTCATTAGTGCTGGTAAGCTTGCCCGCTTTGCTGGCATTGCTCCTGTTGTGAAAGGTTCAGCAGACAACCATAAGCACTATAAATGCAAGCAGGGTAACAGGGGATTGCATGAGTTGTTTTATCGGCTGGCATGTCGGCAGATTGGGGTGAAGAAAGGCAGCAAGGAACCGAACAATCCTTATTATTATGAGTATTACCAACGGAAACTGGTGGCAGGAAAGACAAAAAGACAAGCCATCATTTGTATTATGCGGAAATTGGTTGATGTGATCTATGCCATGATGAAGAATAAAACGGAATATGTGAAGCCGATAGTTTTGACAAAACAGGCGGGATGATATAATTGGTGGTAACTGGAATTATTGGTTGCCGCTTTCTATTTTGAACGGAGCGCTTTATTAAAGAGGATACGTATGCAGGGGATATTACGAATCCGCTTAGTTTGAATCTTTATACGTATGTGCACAATAATCCGTTGAGTAACATTGACCCAACAGGTCACTATTGTGTATCGAAAGATGGAGATAACGCACACGATGGATCTTGTAACAACGGTGACGGTGCTTTAACTGACGGAAATGTATCCACATTTTTAGGAGATGATAATAACTTCCAAGGTCAACCGATAATAGAGAATGGTATACTTAAAGGTTATTTGGGTACAAGTGGGGCTTTCCTAGAGGAAGAAATGAATTTCTGGAGTTACGCTTACTCAGCTTGGGTTAATGGTGATAATGATTTATATTACAGGCTACCAAGTAGTAAGCAGGAATACTATAGGAAAGAACTACTAACAAGTTATGTTGGAGATCAAATTAATAACGGATTCCCTGACTTTCAAGCGGGTTTAAATTTAGATTTTCAAGCTATGACAGTATTTCCAGCAAGCTCAACATCAATAACTAAAATGTTTGGTGTAAATGGAAAATACATTCCAGACGAGTATAAAACACCAGGACGAAATAAAATGGTATGGGAACTTGATGAAAATACAAAAATCACTCTAGAAAAACATCCTTATGACAAAGGTTCTCCTGTAGACCACAAAGGTTGGCATTATCATGTCGACGGTGAAGGAATAAAGCACCAGCGTTTTTTACCAGGGAGTAAAATGCCGGATATCTTAAAACGATTTATAAAATAAATTGGAGGAATATACAGTGACTGAACACACAAAAAAACTAGGTATTTTAAATATTGATTCTGACATAGAAGAGGATTCAGGAAATATAACAATATCATTAACTGAAGATAATTTTATTGAAGTTTGTGTTTCACAAACTCATAAGTATGGTATGACCGCTGAGATAGAGTTAAATATTGTAGAATTTCAAAGAGTGACAAAAGCTCTCGAACAAGCACGAAATCTAATTTTTAACGATGTTTTTCATCGTGAAAGGTTCGCAGTTGATACTATTTATGTGAATGGAATTTCTTCGAGCAGACAAGGTATGATCATAGTTAATGTTTTTGAAGAATCCATTATTCTTGTAGTTTCACTTACTCATGGTGGAGATCCGGACATCATGATAAACAAGCAACTGATCTCAGAACTAATAAAATTATTTCAGACTGCTGAAGCAAGTATAAATTAATTTGTCAACCACAATGCGACTAACACTCGTATTGTGGTTTTCTTTTTGTCCTCAATACCACCGAACCGAATATCTGACAGCAAAGCATTGAGCGTTGTCTTAGCAAATGTTAAAATATCTAATGAGAAAGCAAAAGCACTGAGTGATGCGCGTTCATATGCAGAAAACCTTGGTATTTTTATAAACGTATATGTAACAAAAGTTTCTAAGTGCAAGGATTGCTGTATGAATTATCATCTTGTTGGTATTTATAAAGATAAGCAAAGTAATATACTATTGATTCCTACTGCACAAGATAAAGACGGGATACGTAGGGATATAAGCGATATTGCAAAGTTAGGGGATTCAAATGATTATAATGCTCTATATAGTGCATTAAAAGAAAGTTTTAGTATATCTAAAGAATCTACACCCCTGACTTCACCGTTTCCCTCCAAAGTGTTTGAGGTGGCTACAGGAATAAAAAGTTACAAGGCTTTTTCAAAACATAGGAAGTATTTAGCTGCAATGAGTGATTCATTAACAGAGATTAAACTTATACCAAGTAGAAGAGAGAACGATGGCTCCTATTCATTTTTATATGAAAAAGAGCAAGTAGTGAATTACAGTCTATCTAGTGAAGAACTGGGACTGGCTATCAATAATGCATTCGAGTATTGTATAGTTTAATTGTATATTTACCACAATGCGACCAACCATCGTGTTGTGGTTCTTTTTTTGCCCGTCATCTTTTGCTGCGCCATCGAAAATAAGAAAAATTGTATGAGTTAAAATCATATTTGAATATTATGAAATTAGTAATGCTTCATTAATCAGGATACGTATGAAGGGGATATTTCGAATCCGCTGAGTTTGAATTTGTATACCTACGGTCTGAATAATCCATTAAGATATATTGATCCTACTGTCATACTTCTAGAGAAAAATTAAATACAATACTTTTGCAATATAGTCTAGGACTTTCTGGATCAGGTGGTCAATTAAATGATAATACTTATCGGCTGAGTTATTGATGTCCAATGGTGGGAACTTTTGGAATGCGTTTCATGAGATTGCTCAAGTTGCGTCAGCGAAAAAATTATATACAGCTGAGAAAAAAACTTCCTATGCTTGAGGCTCCTATTTATGATAAAGATGGTAAATACTACAGCGAACTTGATATTCGTGCATCAGGTAATAGAGTTTGGGAAGTAAATCAGGTTCTGGTAAGGAAGACCCCGGAAAAGATCTAGATGAATATCAAGGAGTTGACCGGAGTCTTGTAAGAGGAGGAGTGATGTCGAGCATAAATGGCTTTCACATTTACGGTGATTGGAAGATGAATATAAAGTATCCCGAGACTGGTTATATACAGTATTATGTGTACAAAAATTATGATCAAGGTAATATACCAATATATGTACCATTGGGCTATGCTGAAAGAGAAATCCATGAGTCTTTTGAAAGGGCAAATAATACCGGGCTTGCTGCTGGTGTTGCAGTTGTAGGTGCTATAGCTGCGTCTGTCGTTGGAGCAATTGAAGCAACAACAGTGTCGGTATGAAAAGCAATTACACACTAGGTAGGTGATCTAATGCTTAATAATGAAATTAGTTATCAATCTGCAAATAGTATCTATCATTTAGTTTATTTCAAATTCGAAAGTGTTAAAAATAAAATGAAACATGGAGAGATGCACCTTTTTGAAAATATTAATGAAGTGACTGAAGATGGTCAAAAAATTCCTTCAATTTATATTTCTCATCATAAATTTGTTTGCAAAAATAATAAGAATTCTACATTTCAACTCAAATTTGTAAATACATCATCTTCAAACCCTTATTATCTAGACCCTTACAATGGGATTGAGATGGTTGTAAATCCCAATGGAAACATGGTGATATCACATAGTTCATGTGAGTTGAGAATACCCAAATTTTATCGCGCTAGTTCATACGAGCAATTTTTATTAGAAATACAAAATGTTGCAAAAATAATCGAAGAGTTGAGAGGTAAATAAAACAATTACGTTTTAGTATAAATTATTTATTCCATGCCACAATGCAACTAACCCTCGCGTTGTGGTTCTTTTTTGTCTGTGGTGGCAAAGACACTATGAAAAAGCTTAGCTATGTTCGCCGCGGTGGATAGATAATTCTTAAAAGATAGCAAACTGTGAAGATAGATATAGCCTGATTATATGCTTAAATGGCCGAAAAATTAAGCAATAACAAGCTTGAGTCTCACATTCATCATCAAGTGAACCTGGCCAACTCAGCAGCAGCCTATCTATGACAATAAAAACTTACCGCAAAGATCGAAAAACACGCAGTACCATTTTATCATTGCGGTAAGCATATCACATTTATCCAGAAGAAACTGAGAGTAGTTCCAGATCATTTAAGCATGCCAGAGCGATAAAACCTGTGCCCATCACAATTTTTTATGCGAGTACAGATCTAACTAACCCTCGTATTGTGGTTTTCCTTCGTCAAAAGTCACTAGTCGGAATGATTATTAGCCCGCGCCAGCTTGCTTCGAAGCACCATTTGCAATACTCCGCCATGGCGGTAATAATCGATCTCCGCTTCGCTATCGAATCTCACCAATGCCTCGAATCGCTTTTGGTTTCCCTTCTCATCCACCGCGGATACAGTTACTATTTGTCGCGGCCTGATACTTTCATCGATTTCAATTTCAAAAACCTCTGTGCCGGTAAGACCTATCGAATCGGCATTTTCTCCTTCCTTGAACTGAAGAGGGAGAACTCCCATCAAGGCAAGATTGCTTCTATGGATACGTTCAAAGCCTTGTGCAATAACCGCTTTAACACCAAGAAGATAAGTAGCTTTCGCCGCCCAATCGCGTGAACTCCCCATACCGTAATCATTTCCGGAAATAATGATCAATCCTGTGCCGTCCTGTCGATACTTCATGGCTGCATCGTAGATCGGCATAACCGCCCCGCTTGGAAAATACGTCGTCAAGCCTCCCTCAGTGCCCGCTGCTATCTGATTGCGAAGCCTGATGTTGGCAAACCCCCCGCGCATCATGACATGATGATTCCCCCGTCTGGCTCCGTAAGAGCTCAGGTCTCCTGTTGGGACGCCATGGTCCATCAAATATTTCCCGGCGACACTATTAGGCGGGATCGTGCCGCCTGCCGGTGAAATATGATCCGTAGTAATCGAATCCCCCAGCTTGGCCAGCGCCCGTAACCCTTGAAGCTGGCGGATTCCCCTAGGGTCCAGGGACATGTTTTCAAAAAAGGGCGGGTTTTGCAAATACGTTGACTGCTCATCCCATTCATATAGCAAACCTTCGGCGGTTTCTAAATGATTCCAATCCCTATTTCCTGTAAAAATCCGCTCGTTGCGATATTTAAACAGCTCTGGAGTTACGGACTCGGCGATTATCTTTTGAACCTCCGCTTCAGATGGCCATAGATCTGCCAAATATACATTTTTCCCTTCCTGATCCTTGCCTATCGGTTCGTTTCGAAGATTTATATCTACCGTACCCGCAATAGCGTAGGCAACTACAAGCGGCGGGGAAGCAAGAAAATTGGCTTTAATAAGAGGATGAATACGTCCTTCAAAGTTACGATTCCCGGAAAGAACGCCGCATACGATCATATCATTCTGGGCAATCGCGTCTGCAATTTCTTCCGGAAGAGGTCCGGAATTGCCCACACAAGTCGTACAGCCGTAACCTACGAGATAGAATCCGAGCTGTTCCAAGAATAGCAGCAAGCCTGCTTTCCGCAAGTAATCGGTAACTACTTTTGATCCCGGTGAAAGGCTGGTTTTCACATAAGGGGGAACGGTCAACCCTTTCTCCACTGCCTTTTTGGCGAGAAGCCCCGCGCCGATCATCACATTCGGGTTCGACGTGTTGGTGCAGCTCGTTATGGCCGCAAGCACGATAGAACCTGTTTGGAGCTTCGATGTCGCTCCGCCGGAGTGGTGAATTAGCACTTCTTTGTCAGTCTCGTCTTTGGGCAGACCATAACCGTTATTCCCCGCTTCGTGGGTCAATGCTTTTGTAAACGTCTCCTTCACTTCCGAGAGTCGGATGATGTCTTGCGGCCGTTTGGGACCGGCCAGGCTCGTTTCAATCACTGAAAGGTCAAGATCAATAATTTCTGTATAGGCGGCTTCTTCAGATTCAGGCGTGTAAAACAAACCGTTCGCTTTACAGTAAGCTTCGACAAGCTGAACCTGCTCCTCCTCCCGTCCGGATAAACGCATGTAATTCAATGTCTCCTGATCGACTGGAAATATCGTCATCGTAGCTCCATTCTCCGGAGACATGTTCGAAACCGTCGCTCTATCGGCCAAGGATAAGTGAGCCACTCCTTCACCGCAAAACTCGACGAATTTGCCGACTACTTTTTTCTTGCGCAGAAGATTCGTTACGTACAAAGCCAAATCGGTGCCCGTGGTACCGGCAGGCAGCTTACCGCTCAAGCGGATTCCTATCACTTCGGGAGCCGGAAAGCAGGAGGGCTGACCGAGCATGCCGGCTTCAGCTTCGATGCCGCCGACTCCCCAGCCAACCACACCGATGCCATTGATCATGGGTGTATGGGAATCCGTACCGAAGCAGGTATCGGGGTAAGCAAGATATTCACCATTTTCTTCTTCAACGCTATAAACGACAGGAGTCAAATATTCAAGATTCGCTTGGTGGATAATTGCCGTTGAAGGCGGAACAGCACGGAATTTGTCGATGGAATTCGTTGCCCATTTGAAAAACTTATACCGCTCATAATTCAGCTCAAAGCCCCGGTCCACATTATATTGAAGCGCATCCGGCGTACCGAATTGATCCACTTGCTCCGCGTGGTCGATAACAAGGTCGACAGGAATTTCAGGGTTAATCAGCGCCGGGTCCCCTCCCATATCGCTCATTGCTGTTCTCAAAGAAGCCAGGTCCACGACGACAGGGATTCCGGTAAAATCCTGCAGTACAATCCGCGCAGGCTTGAAGGGAACATCAACGTTCTCCTTCATCTGCGCTGTCCCCCATTGAGCAAGGTTTTCAATATGCTCTATAGTAATCGTCTTCCCGTCATATTGGCGCAGAACGGATTCCAATATGATTTTAATAGAGTAAGGAAGCCTGGAAATAGCGCCTGCACCCGCCTCCTCCAAAGCCTGCAGACGGTAGTAATAATAGGTTTTGCCGTTTAATGTGAAATTGGAACGGGCTTCATAAATATCATTTCGTGTTGCTGTCATGGTTGGCTTCCTCCGTCTCTTAATGCCTTAATGTTTATTCAGGAATGTACAGGTCACCCTTCATAATTCTCCTTGCCGTACGGTCAAGCCCAACGGAGGCAACGTCCTTGCCATCCTCCGTCAATGAAACGCGAACCTCCGCAATCCCCTCCGGATGACCGATTCGAATGATTTGGCCCAGAACCCCGTCCTTCTCAACTGCAAAACGATTAGGTACGGTCCCCTGCAGCAAGGCAGCAGCCGCAAGGTTATAAAGCCCGCTCCCGGCGAAAGTTCGATGGAATTTCCCCATCGAGAGCATTCTGGCTACAATATCGACTTCTTCTTTCCTGATTAGCTTGCCTGCAGAAGTGACGTAGTCCTGCGGCTCCGCTACCAACGCGATTTTGGGAACAGAGCCTGCGACTTCTTCCGGGGACTTGGCCATTCCCGCATGAATCGCCATCCGACTGCGGATGGCTTCGATTTCTGCCAGCAGCCCTTCGTTCATCGCCAGCTCGCTGCTTGGCTCCGTTCCTTTTACCCCCAAATCGTTAGCCGCTACATACACAAAAGGATTAACCACATCGACGAATGATACCTCATAAGCTCTTCTGTCCGTTTCCATGCTGAATAGAACATCGATCGGCAAAGTATTTCCCGTTTTTGCACCGCCAGGGTTCAAAATATCGACGGTAAATTGGGCTCCGGTACCCGATACCCCAGGCATGACATAGTCGCCTGACACTCTCGCTCTGCCATTCACAACCGGCACCTTCAGCTGAAGCTTTTTCTTGATATTGGTGTTAAATACCGACACGTTCACATAGTCAGTGGATGGGTTCGCTATAACTAATCCTTCATCTACAGCAAAAGCGCCGACGGCAGCCATCAAATTACCGCATGTCCCCTTGTCGTCTATTATTTCTTCACCGATTCCGATTTGATAAAACGTATAATCCACATCCACTCCGTCCAAAAGCGACTGGGAGATGACACATACTTTACTTGTATGTGAGGTCCCGCTGCCTAGCCCATTAATTTGATTAACGTTATAAGCGTCGATGCCATGAAGAAAAATCTTTTTCTGCAATTGCGCATCCTCGGGCAAGCTGCTTTTCACAAAAAATATTCCTCGGCTAGTACCGCCTCTATAAACTGCGCATGGAATGGAAAATTGGGACATATCAACGACCTCCAGATAGTTATTGAAAGCTCAAGCTGGTTTCAGTTTAGAGCAAGCCGCAGAGAAAAAATAATACTTATTCTTTATTGCTGGCCATCAAGATTTTGAATTTCATTTAATCGGTGACAAAATATATAGTTATATAGAGGCTTAAAAATCAAAGGGAGAGTTTATTGTATGGAGGGGATTACTTATGAAACACAACATCATTGATCAATTTCAACAAATTCCGACAACCTGTATTTCCGATGCTATGCAGGGAATGAATAATTTGGATCCCCGAATTAAACCTTTAACGGAGGAATACCGGATTGCCGGCAGAGCCTTGACCGTACAAATGCCTGTTGGGGATAACATGGCGGTGCTAAGAGCGATCAGGGAAGCCAAACCCGGGGACATTCTGGTTGTGGATGCCAAAGGGGATGAATACCGTGCCATTGCAGGGGATTTTGTTGTCGGGATGGCCCAATCGTTAGGAATTAAAGGTATTATCATTGACGGGACCATTAGGGATATTCTAGGCATCAAGAAGCTCCATTTCCCTGTTTTCTCCAGAGGAACTACTGCTGCTGCCAGCGGCAAGGCCGGTGGCGGAGAAATTAACGTTCCGATTTCATGCGGCGGCGCTCCCGTACATCCGGGAGATATCGTCGTCGGTGACGCCGATGGAGTAGTTGTCGTGCCCCAGGCGCTGGAACAGGAGGTACTTAGAAATGCGCTGGCCAAGCTGGACAAAGACAACATGCGTGCGGCACAATATTCGGGGAATCCGGAGAAAATCATTCAGTATCTTGATGAGATTATTGGCACAGCCCAATGAAACTAAACAGCCCTCTGCCCTCCATAATTAATGGAAAAACTCCTGTTAATTATAGGCCACAGAGTCATTTTTGCATAAATAGAGGGAAAAACACCTGTTAATTCCAAACTCTTTTTCGATTCACACCAATAATTGCTATATTAAATGGACATTTTCCAGTTATTCTCCTCACCGAGCCCATAATGGGAAAATTAACTCCAGAAATTCCAGCTAAACGCTACGTACGGCTTCGTACGGTACCGACCGCCAACCCGGCTTTTGAACTTTATGATGTCTGGAGTAACCAAGTTAGTAAGCTTCTGGGACGAGCAGCTTCCGATCGTTGCATGGTATCGGTCGAACTCCACGCGGCATACTCGACAAAGACACATTTTGTGCTTAGCAGTAGTTTTTCATTCCATTTCCAAATAGCGCAGCTCTGCGGAATAAAGCAAAAAAATGGGTAAAGGAATCATCCCTTCCCCATTTTTTATCGCCGTCTACAACGGTTCGCTCAAATCCACAGCTTCCATAAATTGAACAAAAGCTTTTACCAGATTTAATTCCAACGCTTCTTCATGATAATACATCCACGTTCTTCTTAATATTGGATTGCCATTTTTATCACTAATATTGATTTTGTTAATAGGTATGCCTTCAAGAACGAGGCTGGGCATAATAGCATAACCTAACCCTCTAATAACCATTTCCCGGCATGTTTCGACTTTATCCACTTCCATGCCGATCACTGGAGGATGGGCGAAATTTTCTATCCACCAATCGTTCACCAGCGATTTAAACCAATAGTCCGTTTGATAATCTATCCTTGATAAGTTAGGAAGATCATTCATATTTATTTCTTTTCTGGATGCAATACAGACGGTCTCTTCAAATATAAGCTGCTTCCGGTCTCCCCAAGGGTAGTCCCCCCTGACAAAACCGATATGAACATGCTGATTATAAATCAAATTTAGGACATCCCGGCTCCAGCCTGTGACAACTTTGAATTCCACATCAGGATATTGATTTTTAAACAACTCTAAAATTCCCGGCAATTTGTTTCGCGTAAAATAATTGGAAACTCCCAGCCTTAACGTTCCTGAGACCTTATTGCGTAAATTGAGGACATGGTCTTTTATTTTATTGGTCTTTAAAAGCATCTCGTCCGCGCATTTGGCTAAGTATTCACCTTCAGGTGTAAATTCAATGCCTCTGCTTTTCCGTTGAACGATTTGAACGCCAAATTCCTTTTCCATTTGCTGCAAACGGTTTGTCAAAGCAGGCTGTGAAATAAAAAGAAGCTGCGCCGCTTTGGTAATATTACGCTGCTCGTAAAGCACCTTTAAAATCGTCCAATCTCTATCATCCATTTATATCACGAACCGGTCCATAAATTGATGGACTGGCGTTTGCTCCAATTGCTGTTGATTTAAGCACAGCTCCATAATGGCTTGCGATTGCTTACGCGGAAAACGAGTTGCCAGGTTCGCCTCATATTTCTGTTCCAGCAGCGGAATCCCCTCCGCACGTCTCCTCTTATGGCCGATCGGAAACTCCACTTCCACCTTCTCCGTACTACTGCCGTCCTTGAAGAAAATTTGCACAGCATTAGCTATCGAACGTATGTCAGGCTCATGGTACTCGCGGGTATAACGGGCATCCTCCTGCGTGATCATCTTGGCTCTAAGCCGATCAATTCGCGGGTCGCCTGCGACCTTATCCTCGTAATGATCCGATGTTAATTCACCATAAATGAGGCCTATAGCCACCATATACTGCAAGCAGTGATCGCGGTCTGCCGGATTATGCAGCGGTCCCTGCTTATCGATAATGCGAATGGCAGACTCGTGTGTGGTCAATACGATATGATCGATATCCTCCCATCTGCCCTTTATCTCGGGATACAGCGCAATCGCGCATTCCACTGCAGTTTGCGCATGAAATTCCGCTGGATAGGAAATCTTAAACAGCACGTTTTCCATCACATAGGAACCGTAAGAGCGTTGAAACTTGAATTCGTTTCCCTTGAATAACACGTCATAGAAGCCCCATGTTTTAGCGGTAAGCGCCGAAGGATAGCCCATCTCGCCTTTTAGAGCCATCATGGAGAGACGGACGGCCCGGCTGGTGGCATCTCCGGCAGCCCAGGATTTACGGGATCCCGTATTCGGAGCATGACGGTATGTGCGAAGCGCTTGACCGTCCAACCATGCGTTGGAAACCGCATTGATCATCTCCTCCTTCGATCCACCGAGCAGCTTCGTTACAACCGCCGTTGAAGCGACCTTCACAAGCAACACATGATCCAGCCCTACGCGGTTAAAGCTGTTATCAAGGGCAATAACGCCTTGAATTTCATGGGCTTTGATCATCAAGGTGAGCACATCCTTCATCGTCAGAGGGGCCAGCCCTTCGGCAACGTTGTTTCTGCTGATATAATCGGCAACAGCAAGAATTCCTCCAAGATTATCGGAAGGATGCCCCCATTCGGCGGCAAGCCATGTATCGTTATAATCCAGCCAACGGATCATGCAGCCGATATTAAATGCTGCCGTTACGGGATCCAGTTGATATTGGGTTCCGGGAACCTTTGCCCCGTGAGGCACCACGGTTCCCGGAACAACCGGTCCAAGGTGCTTCGCGCACTCGGGATACCTTAATGCAAGAAGGCCGCAGCCGAGCGTGTCCATCAAGCATAATCGCGCCGTTCGATAGGCTTCCGGGCTATTTATCCCGTAGTCGTAAACATAGTCGGCTAAATCCAGCAAAACCTGATCCGGTTCTGATCTATCGTTGCTGATATGAAATGCCATAGAATTACCTCCGTGTAAGCTTGATCCGAGCAGCGTACCTTTGAACGACACTCATTATAATAGCTTTTCTTCGTCTTTTTGCTTATACAGCCGGTCAAGCTTTTGCTCATATTCATGATAATCGAGAAAATCGTAAAGCTCCATACGCGTTTGCATAAGCTCCACCACGTTTTTTTGCGTCCCGTCGCTGCGAATCGACTGATATACATTCAAAGCTGCAGCATTCATAGCTCGAAAAGCGGATAACGGGTACAATACCAAACTAACACCCGCTTGCTCCAGTTCATTGACTGTAAAAAGAGGGGTTTGTCCGAATTCGGTAATGTTCGCTAATACCGGTACTCCGACCGACCTCACGAACTTATCGTATTGTTCCAAAGTAAGCACGGCTTCAGGGAATATCATATCAGCGCCGGCTTCCACGCAAGCGCACGCTCTTTCGATCGCCGCATCCACTCCTTCGACCGCAAGTGCATCCGTACGCGCCATGATGACAAACGCAGAATCCGTCTTGGCATCCACAGCCGCCTTGATTCTGTCTACCATCTCCGAAGAGCTGACAATCGCTTTGTTTGGACGGTGGCCGCATCGTTTGGCCGATACTTGGTCTTCGATGTGAATTCCCGCCGCACCGGCTTGAATCATCAAGCTTACCGTTCGACCGATATTAAAGGCGCCTCCGAAGCCGGTATCCGCATCGACCAACAGCGGCAATGAGGTCGCGTTCGTAATCCTTCGAACATCCTCAAGAACGTCATTCAAAGAAGTAATGCCAAGATCAGGCAGACCGAAGGAAGCATTGGCCACTCCGCCCCCGGATAAATAAATGGCATGATAGCCTACACGCTCAGCCATCATGGCTGTATAAGCGTTAATGGTTCCAACTACCTGCAGCGGTTTTTCTGTTGTTATGGCTTCCCGCAACCGGGAGCCGGGCGATATTATACGGCTCACAACTTCACTCTCCCTTAGTTAAACCTGTATTTCCGCAAGCAGAAAGAGGCGCCAACAACGCCCCTTTCTAATAAATCTATCGCGTGGTAGCCTTTGAATCAAACGATTCTTCTATTATTTTTTCACCTTATCTACAAACTCGTTGGTGAACGTTTTGCTAAGGTCGATTTTGGCGTCTTTAAGCTGTGGAGTAGAGATGTTTAAAACTTCCAATACTTTCTCCGGTCCGCCTGCAGGCATCTTTCCGTCAGTAGTGAACATGGCCAAGCTCGCTTGGAGCGACTTCACATATAAATCTTTATCGCCTGCATAATATTCCTTCGGTAATTTTTCGGCAATTTCCTCCGCTTTATGCGTGCTCATGTATCTCAATGTTTTGACAAAAGCATTCGCCAAACGCTGTACCACTTCCGGATTTTTCTTTACGTAATCCGCATCCATATACAAGCTTGGGGCTGGATAAGTGCCGCCAAGTGTCTGTTTGGAGCCTTCCTGGCTCTCCATGTCCACGAACGTAGTAGCGATGCCTCTTTGCTCAAGCAATGCTGTAGTAGGCTGAGTGGCCCATGCTATATCCACCTTCCCTTGTTCCATAGCAGCGACCAAAGTTCCTCCTGCTCCTACTGCCAAAGGCACAAAATCCTTTGTCGAGTTTCCACCTTTGGTCACCAAATAGTTGACGAGAAAATGAGATGATGCCCCAGAGCTGGTAATACCAATGTTTTTACCCTTCAAATCAGCCAATGTTTTGTATTGATCCTTCGCTTTATTCGTAACCATCAATTTCGCTCCAGGATTCGTGGCCAGCTGTACTACCTCTTGAAGAAATTTCCCCTTCGCCTGCATATCGATCGTATGGTCGTAAAAACCGACAACCCCCTGTACTTCACCAGCAATAAGCGCCTGCTCCGCATTGACCCCGGATGCCTGGCTCGTAAGCTCTACTTCAAGTCCTTCTTCTTTAAAATAGCCTAAGCTTTCTGTCAGCTTTGCCGGGAGGTAAATAATTTTTTCCAAACCGCCCACCATAATATTTACTTTGGGAAGCTTTACCGGTGCCGGAGCAGGAGCAGAAGCCTGCTGATCATTTCCTTTTGGGGCCGGTTGGGAAGCCGTCTTATCCGCTGTACCACATCCCGTTAAAATCAAACCAAGTGACATGAGCATTGCTGCACCAAGCTTTGTGCTTTTACCGAATTTCATCGCCATTACCCCTTTATATTATAAATTAAATTTGAAAAACCATAACTATTGACGAATATGCCTCCATGCAATAAAACGTTTCTCCAGTTTGGAAACTGCCCAGTTAGCTGCCAAAGCCGTAACCGATAAGAGAACCATGCCCGCAAATACCCCGGTTGTGTTGAAAGCACCCTGGGCTTGAGCGATAAGAAAACCAAGTCCCTTGGTAGATCCAATAAATTCGCCAACAACCGCACCAACGAGTGCAAAGCCGAAGCTGGAATGCAAGCTGGATAAAATCCAGGTTAACGCCGAAGGGAGAATGACGTGCTGAGCCAGCTGTCTCTTATTAGCTCCAAGCAAACGCGCATTATTCAGCAAATTTTTGTCCACTTCACGTACGCCCTGAAAAGCGTTGAAAAATACGATGAAAAAGGTAAGCGTTACGCCAAGAGCGATTTTCGAAGGCATGCCAAGTCCGAACCAGATGATAAAAATCGGTGCCAGCACAACCCTTGGAAGCGCATTCAACATTTGGATATAAGGCCCGAAAATAACCGAGAGGATGTCGTTTCTTCCTAAGGCATAGCCGGCGATCACTCCCAACAGCACCCCTACAATAAATGCAATAATGGTTTCCTCAAAAGTAACGATAAAATGTACATAAATAGGACCTTGGCTCGTGCCGCTTATAAACCACTCCACAATTTGCTTAAGAATGGAGTAAGGACTGGAGAAAAAGAAGGGATCGATGATTTTCTTAACGGATAAAATTTCCCAGGAGCCGAATATGGCAATGAAAACAATAATTTGCAAAGCCAAATTTCGCATTTTTATCTTTGCTGCTTTGGCTCTCATTTCCTTTTTCCGAAACATGATCTCTTCCTGCGAATTAAGCATGGTTTGCGCTTGCATAACTTGCCATCACCTCATCCCTTAAATCATTCCAAATTTGCTCATGCAGCTCCGCGAACTGTCGGTCAAAACGGATTTCCGCCACATTTCTTGGCCGATCCAGATTAATTTTGTAATCTCCCTTGATGGTTGCGCCGGGGCCCGCGGTTAGTACAATAACACGGTCGCTCAGAGCAATCGCTTCCTCCAGATCATGCGTAATAAAAAAGACCGATGCAGACGTTTCTTCCCAAATTTTCAGAAGCTCGTTTTCCATCAAATGCCGCGTATGCACGTCAAGCGCAGAAAATGATTCGTCCATGAGCAGTATCTCCGGTTGCGTGATCAAACATTGCGCCAAAGCAACACGCTTTCTCATTCCGCCTGAGAGCTGATGAGGATAATGGCCTTCGAAGCCTTTCAGCCCCACCTTCTCGATCCATCGTCTTGCCTCCTGATAAGCCTCGTTTTTTTGCATACCCTTTAGCCTTAAGCCGAGCGACACATTGTCAATGACCGTTTTCCATGGAAATGCGTTCTCCGTTTGAAATACACAAGCAGCATGGCGATTAATCCCTTCCAACTGCTCTCCATGAATTCGAACTTTCCCAAGCGATGGCTTCTCAAAACCGGCAATCAGGCTTAACGTCGTTGATTTTCCACATCCCGTTGGCCCGACTATAGAACAGAACTCACCCTTTTGCACACGAAGATTAATATTGCTTAGAACGGTGTGAACCTCGCCCGAAGGCTTTAGAAACTCTTTAGTGACCCCTTGCAGATCAATCATTGGCTTATCGGTCAACGGTGAGCCCATTTGATTCATTATGGTGTCTCCTTTGCAGATGTGTAATGGTAGCGCTTGCAACAAATCATAATACATCCCGTTTGGATTTGAAATATTTTAGCTATATTATGAATATTGACGGTTTTTATGTATTTTGGCGATATTGTTAACGCGATGGAAAGCATTTATGTCTTTACGTCTATCCTCCATACCCATTAAACTAATGTTATGATTTCCGTTTTTATATTCTGCAGAGGGAGCCGCGTTTATGAGCCGTTTCAGGAAAATGACGCTTAGAAGTAAAATTAATGCGCTGGTTACCTTAAATATTTTGTTTGTGCTAATCCTGGTCATTTCCGCCATGTTCTATATTGTCGTGGACAAACAATTCAAGGAAACGGGCGAGCAAGCGTTGGGGGTAGCCAAAACCGTTGCCGGACTTCCGCAAATTGTGGAAGCGTTTGAACAAACCAATCCTTCGTTGACAATCCAGCCGATCACAGAGCAAATATGGAAAAATGTCGGGGCCGACGTAATTGTCGTTAGTAATATGAACTTGATCCGATACAGCCACTCCAACCCTGCCGAGATTGGCAAGCATATGGTCGGAGACGATAATGAAGCGGTTTTAAAAGGTCATGAAAGCATTACTCAAGCCAAAGGGAGCCTTGGCTATTCCGTTCGAGGAAAAGCCCCTATCTTTGATGGCAACCATAAGCAAATCGGTCTCGTATCCGTCGTTTTTTTGCTTGACAGCGTTTGGAGCCAATTATTTGTTTTGTTTGAAAAGGTACTGATCATTGGAGCAGCCGCTCTCATCTTCGGCCTGATCGGCGCTTATCTGTTATCCGGTCATATCAAAAAGCAGATTTTTAATATGGAGCCTCATGAAATCGCTTTCGTAACCCAAGAGCAATCCGCTATTCTGGATGCGATTTGCGAAGGGATTATCGCCGTCAACAAGGAAGGAAACATCGTAACCTGCAATCGGGAAGCTAAAAAAATGCTGGGCAAGGAAGACAATGGACTGATCGGCAAGCATATTTCCGACATCATCCCGATAACCCGATTACCTGAGGTGCTGGAAAATGGGATTTCACAGAGAGATCAGCCTACCATTATCGGCAATACACTTGTTATCGCTAACCGCGTTCCGGTTACCTTGTCCGGGCAGGTGATCGGTGCGGTAAGCACCTTCCGGGATAAAATGCAGCTGGAGCAAATTGATGAGCGGCTTGCTGATATCGGCAGGTATGTAGATACCTTGCGAAGCCAAAGGCATGAGTTTATGAACAAGCTGCATTTAATTGCCGGTCTGATCCAAATATCCGAGTATGATCAAGCTAAAGCGGTTATTCACCAAATCAACGAAGAACATCAGGACGCCATCCACTTTTATTTAGCCAGAATTCGGGATTCAGCCGTTGTCGGCATTTTAATCGGTAAAACTCATCGGGCGAGAGAACTTGGGATACAGCTGCTCGTCAGTCCGGAATCGTATATACCTGAAAAGTGCCCGCATCGCGAAATTATCGTTACCATTTTGGGGAATACAATAGAAAACTCTTTTGAAGCGATCCAGATGTCCTCGATCAAAATACAATCACCAACAGTAACGGTATTTCTCAAAGAGGAAGATGACGATCTGCTTATACATGTGAAGGACAACGGCCCCGGTGTCGATCCGGCTATTAAAGATACGCTTTTCAACGATGGGACAACAACAAAAGGAGAAGGACGCGGGTTTGGGCTGGCCTATGTATTCCGGTTAGTATCGAATCAGGGCGGGTTTCTCACCTGCGACAGCTCCTCGGACGGAACGATGATTCGCATAAGCTTGCCGATTAGGAGGAATGTACAATGAAGCAACCCAATCTGCCAGTCTTGGTCATCGATGACGACTTTATGATCGCCAAAGTACATGCCAGCTATATTGAGCAGCAGGAAGGCTACGAGCTCGCGGGAATTGCCGGCAATTACGAACAAACAATGGAGCTGGCCAGAAGGCTGAATCCGGAGCTGCTCGTCCTCGACGTTTATTTGCCCGACCGCTCAGGCATTGAGGTATTAAGAGCCCTCCGGTCTGAAAAAATTTCTTGCGATGTGATACTAATTACCGCCGCCAAGGAAATTGATATTATTGAGGAAGCGTTTCAACTGGGGATTTTTGATTATTTGATAAAACCATTTGACCTCGATTTATTGAAGGGAACCTTAGAGAAATACAGATTGTTTAAAAATCATTTGCTATCCCCTGCTAAACCGGATCAACAATTTGTGGAAGGGTTAAAAAAGTTCAGATCTGCCAAGCCGATGACCGCACAGCAGCAGCAAAAAGGAATCGATCTGAGGACATTAGAACGAATCAAGCAATGCATGATGCAAACTGAGAATCCGTGCAGCGCTGAGCAAATAGCTCATTTATCCGGAGTCAGCCGCTCGACAGCGCGCTCTTACCTAGAATATTTAATTGAACATGGAATAGCGAATGAGTTCCTGCAATACGGGACGGTTGGTCGACCCCAACGATTATTTGGCCTTGTCAAATAAGTCCGCAGACGATGCTAATATGATTTGAAATGATAAACAAATAGAGTGCATTTTAAAGGAGGAAAAGCTAAGATGCTTTACGATTTACAAGGTGAAGCAACTATGTCACCCATTGTGGGAATATTATATTCCGCTGTGAAAGAA
This sequence comes from Paenibacillus sp. GCM10027630, assembly GCF_042676305.1. Classification (NCBI taxonomy): domain Bacteria; kingdom Bacillati; phylum Bacillota; class Bacilli; order Caryophanales; family Paenibacillaceae; genus Paenibacillus; species Paenibacillus sp. GCM10027630. The sequence goes on from NZ_JBHTGY010000021.1 coordinate 208,686, forward strand.
AACAACCAACGGCTACAATTAATCACGAATGGCATGTCGCAAGAAGAAGTAGATTACAAGGGTCCAACTAACAACTTCAATAGTACTGCTCAGTTAATCAAACATATCATGTATGTCGATCTTAATTGGGTTTATAGAATAAAAGGACAACCACTACCTCATTCTTTAAAAGAACAACATGGCCCCATGATAGATGCAAATAATAGGCTTCCCATGATCAAAGGGAAGTCATTGAACACCCTTATCTCCGACTATGAAGGTGTACTGACAATGTTGAAAGATACATGTACACAATTAACAGATTCTGATCTTGATACAATTGTCACTTTTGGACATGAAAACGAAAAGCAGGCAACCATTCGCTGGGGATTATGGCATATGGCTGATCATAGCCGTTATCATCAGGCTAATATTAATCAGCTTAGAAAGTGGTATAAAGAAAATTCTCTTTCAAATTAAAAGCTCAAAAATGAAAACAGCGCTTGACGAAGTCATTCGATTTTGTCTCCGTACCGTGCCCTACTCAGTTGTAGACAAAACCTTAAGAACGGCCATGCTAGCACACACGACTTTATTCGAATTATTCGATTCGAAGCCATCGCGTTTTCCTAAAAACCTGCTTTTATACATCCTTTTGCCTTGCATATCGGCAGTCTTCCTGAATTCATGCAAATGTGCAGTTATTTTTTCATTCTTAGTTGAACCGAAGAGTTTTTCCAAGAGAATTGATGTATTTTTGCAGGAATGTTCTCTCAACAGCAATTTTGTTAGAAAATAACTGCAGGTTTGCAGGATTTTTTGGGAACTGATATTCGGATGAGGGTCAAGCACTAATTTTGAGGTTGAGCCACAACTAATAGGCATATTCTAAAGGCAAAGTGTTTGGGATCAAATAAGCTATTTGCTCTATAGCATGACGTCGTACTATAAGTTGAATGCTAAATATTTAATAGTATTTACCACGGCAATCTGCTCATTTTTATTGAACTACAGGGGTAGTAATTTCTTACAGGAGGCTCTGATATATGAAAACAACATTTTTTCTTGTAAGGCATGCTATAAAAGAAAAATCTATTGGGGATGTACCAATAACCCCCAAGGGTATATTACAAGCACAATCGACAGCTAAACATTTTTATAATTCACCGATAACAATCATACTTACAAGTCCACTTCGAAGAGCGAAAGAAACTGCCGAGTATATTGCATTAGAGACCAAATCAACAATTAATGAGGATAGTCGTTTGCGCGAACGTGCTAACTGGGGGGATATTCCAGAACAAACATTTGATGAATTCGTCACAATGTGGGAGCGCTGTACACGTGAACCCGAATATATACCTCCCATAGGTGATTCTGCAAAGCAAGCAGGTGAACGTTTATCCTCCTTATTATCAGAATTAGTAATGAAACGCCCCTCTGAAAGTAACATTGTAATTGTTACTCATGGCGGATTAATAACTGACTTTCTCGTTAATACATTTCCCGAGGACCAACTCAATGTTTGGCATCCTAATTTTGTAGCCGTACAAAGTGAATTGGTTCCTGAGTGCTCAATAACAACATTAATTTATGAAAACGGAAATTATAAAATAGAAGCTTTTGCGTCTATCGAACATTTAAAATTATAAGAGTATTGCTACGTTAGCGGAAAACAAGAGCTGAATAACAATAAAATGGGATTGTCACTAAAACATCGCCTTATTATGCTCCGTTCTGGTTTCACCAATTCCATAAATCTTTCAATAAAAACTACTTTTCAACGTATATATCTTCCACCCAACAAAAAACTCTGAGATCACTTGACCTCAGAGTTTTTTTCTTTTGTTATGCGCGTAGAGGGACTTGAACCCCCACGGTCGCCCGCTAGATCCTAAGTCTAGTGCGTCTGCCAATTCCGCCATACGCGCGCTGTAAAAATGGTGAGACATGTAGGATTCGAACCTACGACACCCTGATTAAAAGTCAGGTGCTCTACCAGCTGAGCTAATGTCTCATATAATCCAAAGTGGTGGCTCGGGACGGAATCGAACCGCCGACACGAGGATTTTCAGTCCTCTGCTCTACCGACTGAGCTACCGAGCCTCATGAAGTTGGTTGCGGAGGCAGGATTTGAACCTGCGGCCTTCGGGTTATGAGCCCGACGAGCTACCGGGCTGCTCCACCCCGCGGCAAAAATGATTATGGTGGGCGCTGACGGGATCGAACCGCCGACCCTCTGCTTGTAAGGCAGATGCTCTCCCAGCTGAGCTAAGCGCCCATATCATTATAACAATGGTGACCCGTAGGGGACTCGAACCCCTGTTACCTCCGTGAAAGGGAGGTGTCTTAACCACTTGACCAACGGGCCTTATAACTTCTAAAGAATTGCTACGGAGAGAGAGGGATTCGAACCCTCGAGACGCTTGTGACGCCTACACGATTTCCAATCGTGCTCCTTCGGCCAGCTCGGACACCTCTCCATAATGGCTCCCCGAACAGGACTCGAACCTGTGACAACTCGATTAACAGTCGAGTGCTCTACCAACTGAGCTATCAGGGAACAATAGACCATTTGAAATCAAATCGTCCACCTCCAACCTGAGAGGCAACGTTGAATCAACTGAACCATAACCAAAGCCGGTAAACAAATGGTCATAAAAAAACCCACAAGTGTGGGTATTCGCTTGGCAACGTCCTACTCTCCCAAGACCCTGCGGTCTAAGTACCATTGGCGCTGGAGGGCTTAACGGTCGTGTTCGAGATGGGAACGCGTGGTTCCCCTCC
>NZ_JBHTGY010000022.1:0-6692 GCF_042676305.1 Paenibacillus sp. GCM10027630
AGATAATGCTGCTCATCTAAAAATTGTATGATTGAACTGTGATAGTGGCCCGTTGCTTCTAAAACAACAGCCGGACGTTCACCAGTAAAGGATTCTAGATCTTGAATATAACGGAGGAAGGAAGCTAATCCCTCCAGATTGTGCTCAAATCGGAATGTCTTTCCGAATGGAATTCCTCGATCTGAAAAAGCTTGTGCATGACTTTCTCCTTTAGATACATCCAAACCAATAACAGGATTCATTAAACCACTCCTTCTCTTATTTTCACCGGCAACCCCTAACCTTCTTGTCGTCCACAGTATCGCATGTGATTCGGGATCCTTGTCCCAACCAGCCTAATCATGGTTTAACAAGTAGGGGGGATGAACTGAATAGCTCTCGGGATCCAAGTCCCACGGGCAGAAACGTTCGATCCCCGGCTACCGCTATCTTACGACCACACAAAAATGAGGTCTACCAGAAAGAACTGGTGACCTCATAATACGAACGGGCAGGATAGCTCCAGTATTCAGGTCCTGGCGTGAGGTATTGCGAATTATTTCTAAAGTATAGACAAGGGTTAATTTATTGGTTATTGAATTATTAGTACGATCGTGCTAAATTTTTATCCATGAGTACTAAATCCTGCCTATTTATTCGGATTGAGGCTGTCCGCTTCATTGCATATAATGTAGATACCACCCTTCGGGGAGATCATTAAGGGAGGCCGCGATGAACGAGACCGCATTTGACGAACCATTATTTGCAAGCTTGAAGCCGGGCTTAACCTCGTTCTGTTACCGAATGCTAGGCTCCATGGACGATGCGGACGATGCCGTTCAGGAGACGAGTATTCGGGTCTGGCAGAGCTGGAGCACGTTCAGACAGGATTCCTCGTTCAAAACTTGGGTCTATCGGATTGCCTCCAACCTGTGCTTGGACAAGCTGAGACAATCCAAACGTCGCGCGCTTCCCGTTGACCTGTTCGACCCGGCCGTCGCCATCGTCGAGCCGCGCGACACGCTGCCGGACTCTGCCTGGATCTGGCCGTCTCCCGACTTTGGGGGCAATCCGGAGGATCGGCTCGTCCGCAGAGATACCCTTCAACTGTGCTTCATCGCTCTCCTGCAGACCTTGCCTCCGCGACAGCGCGCGGTACTCATTTTGAAGGATGTATTTGAATGGTCCTCCAAGCAGATCGCGGAAACGTTGGCGATGTCGCCTGCAGCGGTGAACAGCGCCTTGCAAAGAGCCCGAGAGACGATGGACCGGGCGCAGCTTCGCTCGGATGAGCTCAGCAGCATGGACGTTCAACCGGAGCAGCAGCTGCTGTCCCGGTATGTGGAGGCCTTCGAGCAATTCGATATTGCTGCGCTCGTCGCGTTGTTCCACGAGGAAGGCTGCATGTCGATGCCGCCCTTCGAGATGTGGATCCGCGGCAAGGAAGATTTGTCCGCCTTCTATTCGCTTACTCGCTGGCATTGCGAAGGTTCGCGATTTGTGCCCATTACGGTGAATGGCGGTTATCCGGCGTTAGCCCAGTATATGCCGGGCAAAGAGGGCTCTGGCCTTGTACCCTGGGGCATCCACGTCATCGAAACCAAAGAAAATCAAATCCTGCACGTTCAAAACTTCATTCATACGCCATTATTTTCGCGATTTGGGCTGCCTGAGCGAATTGACCAATGAATTTCGTCATTGGCTTACGTCTATATCATTGAGAATAACCAAACGACGAATATCATGAGAGAGGTGTCTATTTAAAATGGAAACGAGTCAACCGACGAAAGTAACCGTGCAAGCCGTCATTCAAGCCCCTGTCGAGAAGGTATGGCGCTATTGGACCGAGCCGGATCACATCACGAAGTGGAATCAAGCGTCCGAGGACTGGCATGCGCCGAGAGCCGAAAACGATCTGCGGGTCGGCGGCAAGTTTCTGACACGGATGGAAGCGAAGGATGGCAGCATGGGCTTTGATTTTGGCGGCGTCTACGATGTCGTGAATCGGCATGAGGCGATCGGCTACACCATGGAAGACGGAAGAAGAGTGGATATTGCTTTCGTCGATCAAGGGAATGAGACGAAGGTCATTGAAACGTTCGACGCGGAAAGCTCCAATCCCGTCGAGTTCCAGCAAGCAGGCTGGCAAGCGATCATGGACAATTTCAAAGCCTATACCGAACAAAACTAATCATCGCGAAGAAGACGCCGGGGAAGATGCCCGGCGTCTTTCTTTTTGAACCCTAGTACGAGCGTGCTCTCCGTAGCCTTAACCTTGTGCCGCATCCATGTTCATGTAGTTAATGGCCCACAGATGGCCGTCCAAGTCCACGAAGCCCCAATGATACATGAACCCATGATCTTCAGGTTCAGCGTGCAATTTCCCGCCCAAGGAGACCGCAGTATTCACGATTTCATCGACCTTTTCCCGGCTCTCGAAGGCCAATGCGATCGTCATCTGCGCATACTTGCTCGTATCGACGGATTCCTTCTCCGTGAGCGTATTAAAGAATGCTTGATTGATCAGCATGACCTGCAGGTTGTCGCCGATCACGATGGCTACCGAATTCTCGTTCTCGGGGAATTGCGGGTTGAGCTCGAATCCGAGTCCGGTGAAGAACGCTTTCGATTGTTCTACGTTTTTTACAGGCAGGTTGAAGCTCGTGAATGCGGACGTTAATGCCATTTTCAAAACACCTCTTCGTCAAATTAGTTTGTGTTCATTTATGCCTTCGTTTATATAGACGATAGCCGATCCGGGAATTCATCGGTCTCATAGATTCGGAAGCGTAAATTTTGAAAAATAACTTGGTATTGAGTTCGGATACTCGCCATTCCCGTAAGGTTGCTTATTCTTATTGTGCAGGGATAAAGATTGAACCTCTCTAAAAAGGAATTCGTCTGAATATATGACAATTAAAGGGTGGGTATCGAGTGACGGAATGAGGAACGGTATGGAAATTAATGATAAAACCGAAGTACGAAAGAAAAAGTTCGAAACCGTCGCCATTTCAGTATTAGGTTAAATGTCTTTTTCATGCTTACATTTCTCCTGTTCTCTTCACTAATCGTACGTTTTGCTTATCTACAGTTCGTCGAGGGTCCGAGTCTCTAGGAACGCCAGACAAGCATGATCACGAAGGGCGTATCCATCCCGCCCATCCGCGGCAATATTTACGATTCGGCGGGACAGCAGATCGCATATTCGATCTCAACTCAGTCCCTATACTTTACTTTCAAAACAGGCTTTAAGCAAGAAGCGGCGGAGGCGCTGGCTGCAAAACTCGTGTAGCTATTTAACGAAAAAGGCGAAGCGAATTCCAAGCCGTTGACGACTGAGCAAGTTATCGAGGCTATGGACATCAAAGGCAGAACGCATCTGCCATTCCAACAACGACGGATCAAATCGGGACTGTCAAAAGAAGAGATCGCCTATCTTAGCGAGCACCGCGACGAGTATCCGGACATGGAGATCGTGGAGGAGCGCATCCGCCAGTACAGTCCCGACCGAGTCGCAGTTCAATTGGTCGGCTATATGAACAAGATGAAGGGAGCCAAGGAGAATCTGGACTTTTACAAAGAAATCAACGCGGATCAATCGGATCCCACGCTTAAGTATTTGGATTCCGAGGAGGTCGGCTACGACGGCATCGGGTTGATGTATCAGAAGGAGATGCGGGGGCTTAACGGTTATAAATCCTATCAAATCGACAGCATGAGCCGGATCGTCGGCGACATGAAGCTGACCAAGCCGGTCAAGGGGCAGAATCTGTATCTAACGATTAATCGCAAGGTGCAGCTAACCGCGCAGCAAGCCATTCTCGATCAGATCGCGACAACCCGGTTAATTACACAGCCTGCCGGCGAGATCCTGCAGGCTGTTCAGCTAACGGAAAACGATAGAGGAGGAGCTCGCTTCGCGGCAACTCCTCTTTGGTTTATTGAAGTAACAGGAAGAATTGTTTAATTTACCATCCTTCGTTAAATTAAATTTGTATTCGGTCAGGCCAGGACTGTGCACATTAGCAATCCATGAGAAACCGGATATGCTGTTGGATGATAAAATGTAGACATAAAGGAGGCTGCATTTGGAACGTGTAATCTTGATGATGAATATGCGAGAAAACCAGGGAGGAGAGTCAGTCGCATGGCAAAGATCGTTTTCGCATTGAACCAGTCTCTGGACGGATTCGTCGACCACGACCACACGGCATTTCAGCCCGACCCCGTGCTATTCCGTCATTTCATCGACGACGTGCGCGGCCTAGCGGGCAGCCTGTACGGGCGCCGCATGTACGAGACCATGCGGTATTGGGACGGAGACCATTTTGAATGGGATGCGCCGGAACGGGAATACGCAGCGGCGTGGCAAAGCAAACCGAAGTGGGTGGTGTCGAGGACGTTAAATTCCGTCGGTCCGAACGCTTCTCTGATCGAGGGCGACCTCGCAGCGGCCATACGTGGGCTGAAGGCTCAGCATGAAGGGGAGATTGAAGTTGCCGGGCCGGAGTTGGCCCACAGTCTAACGGAGCTCGGTCTCGTTGATGAGTATCGACTCTATCTCCATCCAGTCGTGCTGGGTCACGGCAAGCCGTTCTTCGCCGGTCCGCGGCCGCCGCTGCGCCTCGTGGCAAGCGATCGAATTGGCGAGAAGGTGATCAGGTTGACCTACGTTCCAGCTTAGTTGTGCAGTTGACCCAGCGGCCTAAAGGGCACGTTACTTTAATAGGGATTCTCCGGCTGTAGCGGCAGTCAGAGGATCNGAAACGATAGCAAAATGACTATGTCAGGAGCAGGCGCTGTGGTAACCTGCTCTTTTTTAACATGCATTGCTTAGCGAACGATTTTTCCGGTTCTTAAGGTGACCCCCTAATCAACAAATCGAAGGCAGGCACTCTCCAGTTGCAAGGAAATACATAAAGCATAGACGCCGAGAACACGTATCAGCCACATCCCAATAGCGGTGCTGTACTCGCACGCGGAATCCAAGACGGAGATTGAGGAAATTATTAAGGAAGATCTCTTTCTATAAAGAATAACTCGCGGAATATACCGTTATTACTTTCAAGCCAACAAGCTACATCAAGTCTCTGGCATCTTTGCTTGGCGTTGGTATATGATATGGATATAAATTGAAAGGAAGGAGTATGAAATCACTTATGAGTTATGAAACCTATTTTCAAAACTTAAGGGAACAGCAGTTGGACGAACTGAAGCAATGGTTGTCCATCCCGAGCATATCTGCCCTTTCAGCGCATAAAGCGGATATGAACAAAGCGGCCGAATGGCTTGCGGACGCGCTCACCCGCGCGGGCCTTGAGAACGTGGAAGTGCATCAAACCGACGGCCATCCGATCGTGTATGCCGATCATCTTCATGCTCCCGGCAAACCTACCGTGCTTGTTTACGGCCATTACGACGTGCAGCCAGTCGATCCGCTGCATTTGTGGACGACGCCTCCCTTCGAACCGGACATCCGGGACGGCAAGCTGTACGCGCGGGGCGCGACGGACGATAAAGGCCAGGTGTTTCTGCATATCAAAGCGATTGAAGCCATATTGAATCAGGAAGAGCGGCTTCCGGTCAATATCAAGCTGTGCATCGAGGGGGAAGAAGAAGTTTCCAGCCGGAGCCTCCCCCCTTTCTTGACGACGAATCGGGACAAGCTGGCCACTGACGTCGTCCTGATTTCGGACACATCGCTGCTCGAGCCGGGCAAGCCCGCCATCAGTACAGGACTTCGGGGATTGTGTTCGCTTGAGATCACCGTGAACACCTCGAATACCGATTTGCACTCCGGAACATACGGCGGGGGCGTTCCCAACGCGCTCCATGCCCTCGTCTCATTGCTTGCGACTTTGCACGATGATCGGGGCCGCGTAAGCGTCGAAGGATTCTATGAAGGTGTGCCGGAGCTTTCGCTACTCATGAGAGAAGAGTTCGCTAAGCAGATGATGGATGAAGATCAATTGAAGGCAAGTATTGGTCTTGACGCGTTATACGGTGAAGAAGGCTTCTTCTTTGTGGAACGAGTCGGAGCGAGGCCGACGCTTGAACTGAACGGCGTTTACGGCGGCTTTCAGGGCGAAGGCACCAAGACGGTCATTCCGAAGGAAGCGCATGCCAAGATCACCTGCCGTCTAGTTGGAGACCAGGACCCGCAGGACATTCTGGACAAGATCAAACGGCATTTGCAGAAGCATGTTCAGCCCGGTGCGAAGCTGAAAGTTAAAGACGGCGAAAAGGGCCGTGCTTTCAATATTGATCCTTCCGACCGGATGCTGCAGTTGGCTGCGGATGCTTACGAAGACGTCTACGGCACGCGCGCGCTGTTCACGAAAGACGGAGGATCGATTCCGATCGTCGCAACCTTCTCCCGCGAACTGGCGACTCCTGTCGTTATGATGGGCTTTGGCCTTCCGGACGAGAATCTGCATGCGCCGAACGAACATTTTCATCTGTACAATTTCGACAAAGGGCTTCTGACGATCGTATCGTTCCTGAAGCGGCTTCGCGATTTTTTTGACCATCAGGCTGTTCAACGAAAATAAAGTATTAGACTGGAGATGGGCATTGAACTAAAGGGTACGATAGTTCAATAAACAGCGGCAGTCTAGGACTTGCGCGCCTAGCCAAGCTAGGCACAACTTGCCGGTGAAAGTCCGGTCGGAGTAAAGGCCAAGCTGCTCCGTAGCTAACAGACGGCTTGGAAG